>JAZRVU010000075.1:0-33583 GCA_045599305.1 Acutalibacteraceae bacterium
CCGCCGCCGTGTGAACGCGCTGGAGCACGTGAAGATCCCGCAGCTGCAGGAGACGATCCGCTATATCACCATGAAGCTCGAAGAAAACGATCGCTCCAGCCGCACCCGCCTGATGAAGGTGAAAGACATGATGCTGGAAAAGGCGCATCATTATTCCGAGCGGGAAGCATGAATTTCATACAGACACGGCTGCTCGCGCAGCCGTGTTTTTTTGTCTTTTTTCTGAAAGATATACTTGACATTGTGGTCGTTATCGCGTACAATACAATATGTATACTGTAGTGGAGGCGATGAGCTTGAAAGTCGGCTTTATCGGTGCCGGCAACATGGCAGGCGCTATTATCCGCGGCATGGTCGCCGGAGGTGTGCGTGGCAGTGATGTGCTGGTGTTTGATGTGGACACGGCCAAGCAGGTGGCACTCTTTGAAGAATGCGGCATTTGCATGTGCGGCAGTGCCGAAGAAGTTATCGCCGGTGTGGATGCGGTAGTGTTGGCAGTGAAGCCTCAGGTCTTTCCGTCATTGCTGCCGCAACTGGCGGACGTGCTGCATGAGTGTATGCCGCTGGTCATTTCCATCGCAGCGGGGAAGACTATCGCTTCCATCGAGGACATGATCGGACATGGCTTGCCGGTGGTGCGGGTGATGCCGAATATCAATGCCCGAGCAGGGGAGTCTATGTCTGCGTTTTGCGGTAACGGGCCGGTGACCGAAACGCACAAGGAACTTGTGCACCGGGTGTTTGATTCTGTGGGAGAGACTGCGGAGCTGGCAGAGCATTTGTTCCCGGCTTTTTCGGCGATTGCCAGTTGTTCACCGGCATATACGCTCATTTATATCGATGCTTTGGCCGAAGCCGGTGTGAAATACGGTATTCCCAAAGCAATGGCGCTCAAAGCAGCTGCTCAGTCGGTGTTGGGTACAGCACGGCTGCTGCAGGAGAGCGGGGAGCATCCCCGCGTGCTGGCAGATCAGGTCTGTTCGCCCGGCGGTACCACCATCGAAGGAGTGGCGGCACTGCAGAAGAACGGATTTGAAGCGGCGGTATTGGAGGCGGCGCGCGCCAGTCTGGAGAAAGATCAGAAGTTATGATGAAAGTGATTACCGGCACTCTGCGCGGGCGCTCGATCGTTACCTTGGATGGCGAGGCCACCCGTCCCACTACTCAGCGGGTGAAAGAGGCTCTGTTCAGTGCCATTCAGTTTCATATTGAAGGACGCCGTGTGCTGGATGCTTTTGCCGGTTCCGGCCAGCTCGGCATTGAGGCTGTCAGCCGCGGTGCGGCTTCCTGTGTGTTCATTGACAGCAGCCGTGAGGCGGCTGAGATCGTGCGGCGCAATGTGACGGGCCTTGGCATCGGGTCCGCAACTACGGTATTGTGTCAGGATTCGATGACCTATCTGCGCACGGCGCGTGAACGGTTCGATCTGGTATTTCTGGATCCGCCGTATGCATCCGGGCTGCTTTTGCCGGCATTGGAGGCGGCCGATGCCTTGGCAGATCCCGGCGGGATCGTTGTGTGCGAAAGCGACTGCCATACGGAGCTTCCGGAGCAGGTGGGTGCCCTGTCGCTGTACCGTTCCTATCGCTACAGCCATGTGAAATTGTGGATATACCAAAAATAACAGGGGAGACGTGATATCTTGAAATTGGCGATTTGTCCCGGCAGTTTTGATCCCGTTACCAACGTTCATCTGGACGTGATCCAGCGCGCTGCCAAGTTGTTTGACAAGGTGATCGTGCTGGTGGCTGTGAATGCCGGCAAGCACGCGCTGTTCACCCCGGAGGAGCGCTGCGAGTTGATCCGCCGTACCGTATCCGATCTGCCGAATGTGGAGGTGGACGCCTACGGCGGGCTGTTGGCGGACTATGCACGTGAGAAAAAAGCGGTCGCCATTGTGAAAGGCCTGCGCGCCATGTCGGATTTCGAATATGAATTCCAGATGGCTCTGACCAATCGCAAGTTATGTGTCGATGTGGAAACGGTCTTTTTGACCACTTCTGCCGATTATATGTATCTTTCTTCCAGCCTCGTCAAGGAAGTGGCGGGGCTCGGCGGCGACATTTCGGAATTCGTACCGGCCTGTGTGCTGGAGGATATTTTGACTAAAACAGGAAAGGATCGATAACCATGACAGTAGAAGAGTATTTGGATCAGTTGGATGATATGATCGACAACGCGCTGCGTCTGCCGCTTTCCGGCGGTAAATGTCTGATCGCGGCGGAACAACTGCGCGATTGTGTAGACGGCGTGCGCGCCAATCTGCCCATCGAAGTGAAGCAGGCAAAGACCATTGTGGCTGACCGTGCGGAGATCATTTCGGATGCCCGCAAGGAAGCCGAAGGGATCGTGCGTACCGCCGAAGACCGTGCCCGCCGCCTGGTGCAGGAGGAAGAAGTTGTCCGTCAGGCACAGGAAAAGGCTACGGAAATGCTCAATCAGGCGCAGCAGAAATCGCGTGAAATGCGCCGCAGCGCTTACGATTATTCCGAGGATATGCTCAAGCGTACCGAGGAGGCATTGGCACAGCGTATGGGCGAGGTGCGTCAGGTACGTCAGTCGCTGCGTTCGACTCCCGCACCGGTACAGAACGCTGAGGAAAATGCCTAATTTTCCAGAAAATACGCCTGCCTTTTCGGCAGACGTGTTTTTTGTATGAACAGCAATGCACGAGGAGGAAAAACGGCCATGCGAGAGGAAGACACGCGGCACACGGAGGATGTGATTGCCGGGCGCAATGCGGTGGCGGAAGTCTTGAAATCGGGACGCGCCATCGACAGTGTCTTGGTGGCACGCGGTGATCGCAGCGGCAGCATCGGGGTGTTAATCGCCAAATGCCGGGAGGCAGGTATTCCGGTGAAAGAGGCCGATCCCCGCAAGTTGGAAGCTATGGGCGGCCCAAACCACCAGGGCATTCTGGCCATTGCCGCCTGCAAAGCCTACGCTACACTGGATGAGCTGTTTCAATTGGCCGAGGAACGGGGCGAACCGCCGCTGTTCGTGGTGTGTGACGGGTTGGAAGATCCGCATAATCTGGGTGCTATTCTGCGTACGGCGGAAGCGGTGGGAGCGCACGGTATCATCGTACCGAAGCGCCGTGCCGCGGGACTGACATCGACCGTATATAAAACGTCAGCCGGCGCGGTGGAGTATGTGCCGGTAGCCCGGGTGACGAATTTGGTCGACACACTCAAGGAATTGAAAAAACGTGGGGTGTGGATATACGGACTGGACATGGATGGTGAGGACTATTGTCGCACCGACTTGTGCGGCCCCACGGCGATCGTAGTGGGCGCTGAAGGAAACGGCATCGGCCGCCTGGTGCGTACCGAATGCGATGTGATAGTTTCTCTGCCTATGCGCGGCAAGATCTCATCACTGAATGCATCGGTCGCCTGTGGAGTGATGCTTTATGAAGCTACACGCCAGCGCCTGAACAAAGGGGAGGGTCGCAAATGAACGAGAACCGGTCGGAACATTCGACCCGGGATGAAGATACGAAAGAGTTTGCCCTGCAGCCCCTGCAGAAAGCCGAACTTTCGGAGGACGATATCAAAATATACGAGCCAAAGGGCAGAGACGAAGAGAAAGAGCCTCATCCGCACGCTGTGAAGCCCATTCGGCTGTCTCATCACAAAGCGGTGCCGACTGAGCCGGAAGAAACGGATCTGGACGGACAGATGGTTTTTGAGGGCATGGAGGAAACCCCTGAGGAACCTTTGCAGGCAGAAGAAAGTTCTCCGGAGGAACGGGAAGCTGCGCTGGAAGAACAGCTGCAGGATGCCCGCCGCGAAAAAGTGGAGAATTTCCGCTTGATCGGTGGGGAAAATTCTGAAGAGCCCGAAGAGAAGACAGAAATTGCGGCTGAACTGGAAGACTATAGCTGCTATGCCGAAAGCGGTGCTGTGCGTGCGGAATTGTATTATCGCCGCCGCTCGGGCATCATCATGCTTTTGATTGCGGGCGTGTCGGAATTCCTGCTTCTGTGCATTATGCTGCTGGCACAGGTATCACCGGTATTGCCAATGGAGCCTATTACATATCTCACTTTGAATATTGTTTTGCTGGCCGGTGTGATGCTGGCCGCACACAGTGTGATAGCGGATGGTATTGGCAGGCTGGTGCGGCTGCGTGCTACAGCCGACAGCGTTACCGCTATTGCGGCCTTTGCAGCGGAGATACACACGGCGCTGCAGTACCTGAACCTTACCGAGGTCGCTAACGGCGAGGCTGCGCTTTATAATGCCGTGGCCGGTCTGGCACTTTTCCTGGCGTTGTGCGGCAGGCAGTACCGCATTTCCCGTATATATCGCAATTTCCGTTTCGCCTCTTACAAAGGGGACAAGTATGCCGTGTACTGTGTGGAAGAGCCGAAGCAGCAGGAACAGTTAGGCCGGTTCGTGCAGACTGTTACTGTGCCGGAAATTGCCTATCTGAAGAAGACGGGGTTCCTTTCCCACTTTATGGCAAACTCCTATGACGATGAGGGGCACGAGACGCTGTTTCGCTGGTTTTCTCCGGTGCTGATTGGTTTTTCTCTGCTGTTTTCGGTGGCGTTCGTGCTGTTCGGCGGGGAATCCGCCAACTGGTGGAGTGCCCTGAGCGTGTGTACCGCGCTGCTGTGCATAAGTTCCCCCGCTTTTGCCGTGGCCGGTGCTAATCTGCCGTTCTGTCGGATAGGAAAGAAACTGCTGTCGAACGGCGCCATGCTGGTGGGATGGAAAGCTGTAGAGGCACTGGATGAGGTAAATGCGCTGACGGTGGACGCTTCAGATCTTTTCCCGAGCGAAACCGTATTGTTGCACGGAATCAAGACCTTTGCCGGCGCCCGTATCGATGAGGCGATACTGGATGCCGCGGCGGTATCGATCAAGGCCGGAGGGCCGCTGGCCGGCGTGCTGCGCCGCGTGATCGAAGGCCGGGTGGATATGCTGGAAGAGGTCGATACGCTGCTCTATGAGCAGGAGATGGGGCTATCCGGCTGGGTAGGCGGACGTCGCGTATTGATCGGCAATCGTCGGCTTTTGGAAAATCACGGCGTGGATGTGCCGTCACGCGATTATGAGATGCGGTATACCAAAGACGGACGCCAGTTGGTCTATCTTTCTACCAGCGGTGAACTCTGTGCCATGTTTGTGGTCAGTTATACTGCCGACAAGAGTATTGCCCGAGCGCTGAACTGTCTGACACGTGCCGGGATCACGCTGCTCATCCGCACCTGTGATCCGAATGTGACGAAAGAACTGGTGCATAATGTGTTCCAAGTGGATGAGGATGTCGTTCATGTTCTGGATGCCGCTGCAGGACGCGTGTATGAATCGCTGAGCGGCAGTGAGGAAGAAGAATGTGACGCCATGCTGGCCTGCAACGGGCGGCTGGACGGTCTGGGGATGGCGCTGGGTACCTGCCGCCGCCTGCGCGGCCGGATCAAGCTGGCGGGTGTTCTGCAGATGGTGTCAGCGCAGATCGGCTTTCTGCTTATGGCAGTCGCCATAGTTGTCCACGCCGCATTTTCGCCGGTAGTCATGGTGATACATCTGCTGCTTTGGTCTGCGATCACATGGCTTGCGGCGTCTGTGCATTTGAAGTGACATTTGTTTGTTATTTGTTACAAAAATCTCTCCTTTCTTTTGTCGGATAAGGAGAGATTTTTTCTTTATTTTCTGGTTGAAATCTATTGAGTTTTATGGTATAATTCTACAGAAAGGCAATTAAGGCTTTAATAAAATTAGGCGTTTTTGCTTTAATCTGCCGTTTTTGCAAACGGCGGGAACATATGAAAGGAGCGTTTATCTTGAAACAGTACAATGCAAAGAACATTCGAAACATCGTGCTCGTAGGGCACGCCGGTGCCGGCAAGACGTCTTTGGCGGAAGCCGCGTATTTTCTGACCGGCAAGTCTGACCGTCTGGGCCGCGTGGCTGACGGCAATACCATTTGCGATTTTGATAGCGAGGAAATTGCCCGCAAGGCTTCCGTGGCTACCGCCATTCTCCCGGTGGAATGGAACGATATCAAGATGAACCTTCTGGATACTCCCGGTCTGTTTGACTTCGCCGGCGGTGTCAGCGAAGGCGTCCGCGCCGCGGGCAGCGCACTGATTGTCGTCTCCGGCAAGAGCGGCCTGGAAGTCGGCGCCGAAAAGGGCTTTACCGCGGCCAGCCGCAAGGGCATCGCCAAGCTTTTCTTCGTCAATTTCATGGATAATGAGAATGCGGATTTCTACAAGGTGTACGATCAGCTGAAAGAGACCTACGGCACCTCTGTCTGCCCGCTGGTCATCCCGTATGTGACCAATCACCATGTGGAATGCTATGTCAATCTGCTGGAGAATAAGGCCTATAAGTATGAAAAGGGCAAGCCCACCGAGGTGGCGCTCCCCGATCTGGGCGACCGCTATGACGACCTGCGTACCGCTATCGTGGAAGCGGCTGCCGAAAGCAGCGAAGAACTGATGGAAAAGTACTTCAGCGGCGAAGAATTCACTAATGAAGAACTCATCAACGGTCTGGCCACCGGTGTGCGCCGCGGCGAGATCGCTCCCGTGTTCTGCGGCTCCGCGTATGAACTGGAAGCCATTGATCAGTTGCTCAACGGCCTGATCTGGCTCGCGCCGTGGGCCGAGTCGGTCGCCGGTGAAGACGGCACCGATCCCGACGGTAACCCCGTCAAACTGACGGTTGACGAAAACGCGCAGACGGTGGCGGTCGTCTTCAAGACGGTGGTCGACCCGTTCGTGGGCAAACTGCTGTATTTCAAGGTCATCAGCGGTAAGGTGAAGGCGGACAGCGCACTGCTCAACCCGCGTACCGGCGTGACCGAAAAGATCGGCAAACTGTTCTATATCCGCGGCAAGAAGCAGACCGACACGGAT
The DNA here is from genome assembly GCA_045599305.1 of Acutalibacteraceae bacterium. Lineage (GTDB taxonomy): Bacteria > Bacillota > Clostridia > Oscillospirales > Acutalibacteraceae > SIG588. Next base: position 6,875 of record JAZRVU010000075.1, read on the forward strand.
TGTGTGCCTGCCGGCGATATCGGTGCCGTGGCCAAGTTGGCCTCCACTAACACCGGCGATACGCTTTGCGATCCCGCAAAGCCTGTCACGCTGCGCGGTGTGGCGTTTGATAAGCCGTGTCTCTCCATGGCCGTCTTCTCCAAGAAGAAGGGCGAGGAAGATAAGATCGCGACCGGTCTGCTGCGTCTGATGGAAGAAGATCCCACCCTGTTGTTCGAAACCAACAAGGAGACCAAGGAGCAGGTGCTCTCCGGCATGGGTGAGCAGCATCTCGATGTCATCGCCTCCAAGCTGAAGAGCAAATTCGGCGTGGAGATGGAGCTGAAGGCGCCTCGCGTGGCGTATCGTGAGACCATTCGTAAGAAGGTCAAGGTGCAGGGCCGTCATAAGAAACAGTCCGGCGGTCATGGCCAGGTCGGTGATGTATGGGTCGAGTTCGAGCCTTGCGACAGCGAAGGCCTCGTCTTTGCCGAGTCCGTCTTCGGCGGCTCTGTTCCGAAGAACTTCTTCCCGGCCGTGGAAAAGGGCCTGGTCGACAGTGCCAAGCACGGCATGCTGGCCGGTTTCCCGATGGTCGGCGTAAAGGCTACGCTGGTCGACGGTTCTTATCACCCCGTTGACTCTTCCGAAATGGCGTTCAAGACGGCGGCTTCGCTGGCTTATAAGGCCGGTATCCCGCAGGCGAGCCCTGTTCTGCTCGAGCCGATCGGCAATTTGAAGGTCTATGTGCCCACCGACTACACCGGTGATATCATGGGCGATGTTAACAAGCGCCGCGGCCGTGTGCTGGGTATGAACCCGGTGGAGGATGAGCACAACATCACCTGCGTGGAAGCGGAAGTTCCCATGGCTGAAGCGACCGACTTCTCCACGGTGCTGCGTTCCATTACACAGGGCCGTGGCTGGTTCACCCTCACGTTCGAGCGGTACGAGGAAACGCCCGCCAACGTGGCGCAGAAGGTCATTGAAGAATACAAAGTGGAAGAAGAAGCGTAAGGATCCTTTTCGGCGGCAGGCGAAGGCCTGCCGCCTTTTTTATGTTCCTCTTGCCAAACGGACTTTGACGGTATATACTGGATACAGAAACCTTGTGGGGGTATATGTGTGAAATTGAAAGAAATTTTGCCGGACGATGTGCGGCAGACGGTGCACCGCCAATATTGGCGCAGTGTGCTGCTGACCGCCGGCTGGTATCTTTTGTGGACGGTCAGCATCATCGGGTACTATATGCGCGCCCCGTCGCTTCGGGTGCATTGGTCGCTGTTTGTGTTCGGTACGGCGCTGCTGATATTGCCGTTTATCATCTTCCGTTTTCGCGTGGTGGTGTTTGATCGCGTGTGCGAGGGGGAGATCGAGCGGATCAAGTACCGCATGATGTCCGAGATACCGGTTTTCAGCGAGGGGCTTGACCGTGTGGAACGGCACGAGACCGCGATACTGGTGGTGCGGCTTTCCAATGGCCGTATCCGACGGTTTGCCTGCCGCCGTCTGTGGCGCGCCGCCGACAGATGCTATCATGTGGGGGACACCGTGCGGCATATCCCGTTCGTGTCCCTGCCGCAGAATCTGACCTGCCGGCCGGAGGAGGGTAGGCTTTGTCTGGTCTGCGGTGTGCTGAGCCGTGACAGCCGGCAAACCTGTGTGGAGTGCGGACATTCCATCATATGAACTGTCAGCGGGCGGTCGTTTTCGAACGACTGCCCGTTTTGACTGAAAAGGTTACAGTTTTGTTACCGAATTTCACCACTATTCCGGTTGACAAACCGATGATATATCTGCTAATATATAATATATATGCTTATGTGTGAAAAGGGTGAGGTTTATGATCCGCAGTATGACCGGATTCGGGCGCGGCCAGCGCAGCCTTCACGGCATGGATATCACAGTTGAGATCAAATCGGTGAATCATCGGTACTTCGAATGTGCCACACGTCTGCCGCGCGCTTACGGTTTTCTGGATGAAAAGTTAAAAGCCTTCCTGCAGGGCGCGATCACGCGCGGCAAGGTGGATGTGTCGGTGTATATCGACATTACCGATGCGCCCGGTACCGAGGTGGTCATCAACCATGCACTGGCCGAGGCATATCTGACGGCGGCCAAAGAACTGGAGGAGCGCTTCGGGCTGAAAAACGATTTGTCCGTCCGCACGATCTCCCAGTACCCCGATGTGCTCACCGTTCGCCGTGCGGCGGAGGATGAGGAGGCCATCTGGGCAGATGTGCGCAGCGTGACCGAGGAAGCCTTGGAGCGGTTCCTGGATATGCGTACGCGTGAGGGGGCCAAAATGCGCGAGGACGTGCTGGCACGGCGGGAAACGTTGTTGGCGGCCGTCGCGTTTGTGGAGGAGCGGTCACCGCAGCTTGTCCGGGAATACATGGATAAGCTTGAGACGCGTATGCGCGAATTGCTGGATGGTGCCGCCGTGGATGAATCGCGGCTGCTCACCGAAGCCGGCCTGATCGCCGACAAACTGGCCGTGGCGGAGGAGACGGTGCGTCTGCGCAGTCACCTTGACCAACTGCAGCAGTTGGTCAATGCCGATGAGCCGGTCGGCCGCAAACTGGATTTCCTGGTGCAGGAGATCAACCGCGAGACCAATACGATCGGTTCGAAGGTGCAAGATCTGCAGGTCACCCGCCTGATCGTGGATATGAAGTCGGAAATCGAAAAGATCCGCGAACAGATCCAGAATATAGAGTGAGGCGGCGTTTATGAAACTGATCAATATCGGATTCGGCAACATGGTCTCGGCGGAGCGCCTCGTGGCGATCGTCAGTCCCGAATCCGCTCCCATCAAGCGTATCATTCAGGATGCCAAGGATCGCGGCTCTCTGATCGACGCCACCTACGGCCGCCGTACCCGTGCCGTCATCATTATGGACAGCGAACACGTGATCCTTTCGGCAGTGCAGCCCGAAACGGTGGCCAACCGCTTTGTTGAGGAGGCGGATGACAATGCCGAATGAGCAAAAGCGCGGTATTTTGATCGCGTTATCCGGTCCCTCCGGTTCGGGAAAAGGCACCATCGTGCAGCAGTTGCTGGAAAAGCGGGACGATGTGGTGCTTTCCGTTTCGGCCACCACGCGTGCGCCGCGTCCCGGCGAGATCGACGGAGTGCATTATCATTTCGTCAACCGTGAGGATTTTCTCCACATGATCGACGATAACGCGTTTCTGGAATATGCCGAATACAACGGCAATTTCTACGGCACACCCAAAGCGCCGGTGGAACGGCAACTGGCTGCCGGCAAAAATGTACTGTTGGAGATCGAGGTGCAGGGCGCTGAAAAGGTGATGGACAGCGGTGTGGAGCTGACTTCTGTTTTCATTGCCATCCCTTCCATGGAAGAACTGGAGCGTCGGCTGCGCGGCCGCATGACCGAGACGGAAGAAAAGATCCGTTCCCGTCTGGCCATTGCCGAACGGGAGTTGAAGCGGGCGTTCCGCTATGACTACGTGGTGATGAACGACGAACTGGACGAAGCCGTCCGGCGTATCGAGACCATCATTGAAGCTGAAAATATGCGGTATCCCCGCATGAAAAACACCATTTTGGAGGTATTGAAAGATGTTAAGACCGACTGACATTGAAAATCTGAAGGGCGAAAAGAGCCGCTATGCCGTGGTCATCGGCGTGGCCAAGCGTGCCCGTGACATTGCCGAGCGTGCCGAGCAGGACGGCGTGATCCTGCTGGATAAGCCCGTTAGCCTGGCGATCAATGATCTGACTGCCGGCGATTATAAGATCCTGATGTCCGAAGGCGCCCCCGAGGCAGCCGCACAGGAATAAGCCGATAACATTGGGGAAAGGGAGGGAATGCCGTGTATCTGCCGCGGGTGGTCAAAGTCGCCGTGGAGCAGGCGTCCTTCCATTTCGATAAACTGTATAGTTATGTGGTGCCGGACAACTTGGAGCCGCTTTACAAAGGCTGCCGCGTGATGGTGCCCTTTGGCGGCGGCAACCGCAAGTGTCAGGCGGTGGTGGTGGAGACCGATGCCACGGCCGAGGTGGCCAAACTCAAGCCGGTATATGCCGTGCTGGATAAGACTCCGCTACTGGATGACGAGCAGATCGATCTGGCGCTTTGGCTGAAAGAACGCACCTTCTGCACCGTGTTCGATGCTGTGCGGACCATGCTGCCGACAGGTTTTTCCATGCGGCTCATGCCGATCTATCAGGTGGCAGTGGATGTGTCCGCGCTGCCGGAGGGGGCTCTTTCGGTGGAAGAGAAGCGGCTGCTGACGGCGTTGGCGGAATATCCCGACGGCCTGGAGCGCGGCAAACTGCTGGCGCTTCTGGGGTTGGAGGCCGACAGTGCCTTGCCCCGCCGACTGACCGACCGAGGCTTTCTTATTCGCACGGATGCCGCGGCTCAGAACGGCAGCGACGCCTCTGTGCGAATGGCGCGGCTGACCGTGCCGTCCGAGGACGCGGAAGAGGCCATCCGCCTGTACGCCTGCACGGCCAAGCAGTCCGCTGTGGTGCGTCTGCTGGCCGAGGTGGGGGACGCTTCCGTGAAGGAGACCTGCTATTTTGCAGGCGTGACCCCGGCGGTGCTTACGGCGTTGGTGAAAAAAGGCCTCTTGGAGTTTTATGACCGTGAGGTGCTTCGCCGCCCTTACGAAACCGATGATGCCCTGCCGCCGCTTCACCCCGCTTTGTTGAGCGATGAGCAGCAGCAGGTGTATGAGGGGCTCGTACGGGAATACGAAAAGCCCGGGCCTGCGGCGGCACTGCTCTTCGGTGTGACCGGCAGCGGTAAAACGCAGGTGTATATGAATCTGATCGACCGCGTGCTGGCAGACGGCAAACAGGTGCTGGTGCTGGTGCCGGAGATCTCGCTCACCCCGCAGCTTCTGGAATTGTTCGTGCATCGGTACGGTGCCCGGGTGGCCATGCTGCACAGCGGCCTGTCCATTGGGGAGCGCATGGATGAGTGGAAGCGTATCCGCCGCGGGGAAACGCCCATCGTGATCGGTACACGCTCGGCGGTGTTTGCACCGTTTGAGCGGTTGGGACTGATCGTGATGGACGAGGAACAGGAGCACACCTACAAATCCGAATCCAATCCCCGTTATCATGCACGGGATGTGGCAAAATACCGTTGTGCGCATCATAACGCCCTGCTTCTGCTCTGTTCGGCCACACCGTCGATCGAGACGTTCCATGCCGCTCAGGAGGGACGGTATTCGCTGTTCCGGCTGGCGTCGCGTTTTGGCGACGCCGCTCTGCCGCAGGTGGAGGTGGCCGATCTGCGCGGCGAGGCGATGGACGGTGCTATCGGTGAACAACTGCGTGAGGGCATCGCCCAATGCCTGGAAAATAGCCAACAGGCGATTTTGCTTCTCAATCGGCGCGGATATCACACCCATGTGTCCTGCCGCGCCTGCGGCTATGTGGTCACCTGTCCGTTTTGCAGTGTGTCCATGACCTATCACCGTGCGAACGATCAGTTGATCTGCCACTATTGCGGCCATATGCAGCCGCGGGTGCTGAAATGCCCCACCTGCGGGTCGGATAAGATCCGCTATGCCGGGCTGGGCACCCAGCGGGTGGAGGACGAGGTGCAGACACTGTTTCCCGATGCCCGTGTGCTGCGCATGGATGCCGACACCACCCTGTCCCGCTTTGCGTATGAGCAGCGATTCGGTGAATTTGCCGCCGGCAAATACGATATCATGATCGGCACGCAGATGGTGGCAAAGGGACTGGATTTTCCGCGCGTGGGGCTGGTCGGGGTGCTTTCGGCCGACCAATCGCTCTATGGCGGTGATTACCGCAGTTTTGAGACCACCTTTTCGCTGCTGACACAGGTGATTGGCCGTGCGGGACGCCGCGATGTGACCGGTCGTGCCATCGTGCAGACCTATACACCCGAATGTTATGTGATCGATCTCGCCTCCCGGCAGGATTATGAAGAGTTTTACCATGTGGAGATCGAATCACGCAGAATGATGAAATATCCGCCCTATGCCAGTCTGTGCCTGTTCGTCTTTTCCGGCGTGCAGGAGGCGGCCGTGAAAGCGGCGCTGGCGGCGTTTTTGAAGACACTGCACACCGCGGCCACAGGCCCGTATGCGGGGATCCCCATGATCGTGCTGGATCCCGCTCCGGCTTTCGTGGCAAAAGCTTCGGGGCGATATCGCTATAAATTGCTGATGAAGGTCAATAATACTAAAGCGCTGCGCGCCATGCTGGCGGCACTGATCACACAGTTTGCCGGCAGACCGGAGAACAAGAACATCACCTTGTCGGTGGACATTGACCCGGTTTCTATGGTGTGAGCCTGAACAAGGAGGAGAGAATATGGCTCTTCGCAATATTCTGAAGGAGGGCGACCCCACGCTTGCCAAGGTGTGCCGCCCGGTAACGGAATTCAACGAGCATCTGTGGCAGTTGCTGGACGACATGAAAGAGACCCTTGCCAAAGCCGACGGCGTGGGTCTTGCCGCGCCGCAGGTGGGCGTTTTGCGCCGTCTGTTTATCATGGACTTCGGCGATGGGGTGATCGAGGCGATCAACCCCGAGATCGTGGCACAGAAGGGCACACAGGAGGATCAGGAGGGCTGTCTCTCCTGTCCGGGCGAATACGGCATTACCCGCCGTCCCAAGAAGGTCAAACTGAAAGCCCAGGATCGGTATGGTAAATGGTTCATCATGAGCGGCGAGGATCTGGTAGCCCGCTGCATCTGCCACGAGAACGATCATCTGGACGGTATTCTGTTCAAAGCCCATGTGATCCGTATGCTGGAGGACTGAATTTGAAGATCGTATTTATGGGGACACCCGATTTCGCCGTTCCGTGTCTGGAGCGGCTGCTGGCCGACGGGCATGAGGTGTCGCTGGTGGTCACCCGGACCGATCAGCCCAAAGGACGCGGCCATCAAATGACGGCGCCGCCCGTAAAGGAATGTGCCTTGTCACATGGGCTGCCGGTCTTTCAGCCGAAGGGGTTGAGAAATGAGGAAGCTTTTGAACGGCTGCAGGCAGAGCACGCCGATCTGTTCGTGGTGGTCGCTTACGGCCGGATTTTGCCGCAGCAGATCCTGGATCTGCCGCGGTACGGTTGTGTGAACATCCACGGCTCACTGCTGCCGAAGTATCGCGGTGCGGCGCCCATTCAGTGGGCGGTGCTCAATGGTGACAAGGAAGCCGGCGTCACCTCCATGCAGATGGATGCCGGCGTGGATACAGGGGATATGCTGCTCACGAAAAAGATCGTGGTGGGGCCGGATATGACCGGGGGCGAACTGTTCGATGCCTTGTCCCTAATGGGAGCCGACCTGCTTTCCGAAACGGTGACCGCCATCGGTGCCGGGACACTGCATCCGCAAAAGCAGGATGAGGCGCTGGCCACCTATGCACCAATGCTGGATAAGAGTTTTTCTCCGATGGATTTTACCAAAACGGCACAGCAGCTGCACGATCAGGTGCGGGGATTGAACCCGTGGCCGTCGGCCTTCTGCCAATGTGGGGGTAAGTTTTTGAAAGTTCACGCCACATCCGTGGCCGATGAGGTGACCGATGCCGCGCCCGGTACTGTTGTGAAGACAAATCCCTTTACAGTTGCATGTGGCGGTAAAACCACGCTGATCCTGCGCGAAGTGCAGTTGGAGGGCGCCCGGCGGATGGATGCCGCGGATTTTTTGCGGGGGCATCCCGTGGCGGTCGGTACGATCCTGAAGTGAAGATGCCGAGGAAAGGAGCATAAGCGGTGTATTTTGACATTTCCTATCTGATTTTTGTGGTGCCGGCTCTGATCCTGGGGCTGATTGCACAAATCAAGGTCAAGACCACCTTTTCGAAATACAGTCAGGTGCCCGCCCGGATGACGGGCGCCGAAGCCAGTCAGCGCATACTGCGCCACAACGGCTTGTCTCTGCCGGTTTTACCGATATCCGGCAGCCTGACGGATCATTATGATCCGAAGCAGCAGTCCATCGGTTTGTCGCAGCCGGTATACAATGTGGCCTCGGTCGCGGCGGTGGGCGTGGCGGCACACGAGACCGGGCATGCTTTGCAGCACGCGGAGGGCTATGGCCCGATGCGTCTGCGCAGCGCCATTGTGTCCGTCACCCAGTTTGCCTCCAACGCCTCGCTGTGGATCTTTTTGATCGGGCTTCTGGTCGGCGGTATGTTTAACAATTACACACTTGCCTATATCGGCGTGTTCGGCTTTTTCATCCTGTTTTTCTTCCAGTTGGTCACCCTGCCGGTGGAGTTCAACGCCAGCCGCCGCGCGATCAAAGCGCTGCAGGAGGAGGGCGTGCTCTCCGATGAAGAGCTGCGCGGGGCACGCAAGGTGCTGAGTGCCGCGGCGCTTACCTATGTGGCGGCCATGCTGACGGCGCTGGGGCAGTTCCTGCGGCTGTTGCTTATGGTGAATAACAATCGGGGGCGCAGGCGGTGACCGCGCGTGACGCGGCGGTGCAGGTACTGGCCGCCGTGCGCCGGGAACAAAGCTATTCCAATGTAGTGCTGGAAAACGCCCTTTCCAAGGCGTCCCTTTCTCCGGCTGATACCGCGCTGGCCACCCGGCTGGTCTACGGCGTGCTGGAGAGGCAGATCACGTTGGATCATTGTCTGGCTGCCTGTGCGGACAAACCGCTGAAAAAGATGCATCCCGCGGTAACGGACGCACTGCGCGTCGCCGCTTATCAGATCCTTTTCATGGAGCGCATTCCCGCCTCCGCCGCAGTGAACGAGGCGGTCACCATGGTGAAAAAGCGGCAGCCCTATGCCGCCGGACTGGTCAACGGCGTGCTGCGCTCGCTCGACCGTCGGCGGGAAGAACTGCTGCAGAGCCTGGAGAATGCGGGGGATGAGGTGAAATATTCCTGCCCCGCGGCACTGATCGATTTTTGGCGCGTCGCCTATGGCGACGAACTGACCGACGGGCTGCTTCGCTGCCTGAACGAGGCGCCGCCGCAGTATCTGCGGGTGAATACACTTGCCACAACAACGGAAGAACTGGTAGAAGCACTAAAGGCGGCCGGAATTGGCTGCCGCGTGTGCGAAGAAGTGCCGGACTGCGTGGAAGTGTTTGCAGGCGGTGATCTGAAACGGCTGGAAAGCGTCAAACAAAATTGGTATTATCATCAGGATATGGCCTCGCAGATCTGCTGCCGGGCGCTCGGCGCACTGCCGGGTGAACGGATCGCCGATGTCTGCGCCGCCCCCGGCGGCAAGTCCTTTACCGTTGCGCAATATATGCAAAACCGCGGTGAGATTTTGGCAGGGGACATCTACCCGCCAAAATGCGATTTGATGACAGAGCGCGCGGCGCGTCTGGGTGTGTCGATCGTGAACACGGTCTGCCGCGACGCGTCGGTGCCGGTGCCCGCTGCGCTGCGCGGTCGGTTCGACCGTGTCATCTGTGATGCGCCCTGTTCCGGGCTCGGCGTGATCCGCCGCAAGCCCGAGATACGGTATAAAAATCCGGCCGATTTTGCCGATCTGCCGCAGCTGCAGTTTCGTATTCTGACACAGGCGGCGGCAATGGTGCGGCCGGGCGGCGTGCTGCAGTATTCCACCTGTACGCTGAACCCGGCGGAAAACCGTGCCGTGGCTGAGCGCTTTTTGAAAGAGGTACCGGGGTTTGTACCGAGAGCACTGCCGGGCGTACCGGCCGGCCTGCCGGACGAGCCGGCCTGGTGCCGTACATTGTTCCCGCCCATCCATCACACCGACGGTTTTTTCATTGCCGGTTTTACCCGTCAGAGTGCCGAATAAAGAGGAGAGCCTTTCATGCAGAAGGATATCAAATCGCTGCCTCGCGAGCGGCTGAAGGCGGAACTGACAGAAGCCGGTTTTCCCGCCTTTCGCGCCGCACAGGTCGGCGGTTGGCTTGACCGCGGTGTCACGTCATTCGATGCGATGAGCAATCTGCCCGTGGCACTGAAAACATGGCTCGGGGAGCATTACACCATTCCGTCGGTCACCATCGTGCGGCGGCTGGAGTCGCAGCGGGACGAAACGGTGAAATACCTTTTTCGCCTTGCTGACGGCGAGACGGTGGAATCGGTGCTGATGCACTATCACCACGGCTGGTCACAGTGCCTGTCCACACAGGTTGGCTGCCGCATGGGCTGCACCTTCTGTGCCACGGGCATGGGCGGATTCGTGCGGAATCTGCTGCCGGCGGAGATGATGGCGCAGATCGAGGCGGCACAGGCCGACCGCGGTGTGCGGGTATCGTCACTTGTGCTGATGGGCATGGGGGAGCCGCTGGATAATTACGATAACGTCATGCGCTTTTTGCACATGCTGTCCGAACCGGACGGCGTGCATATCGGGATGCGGCATGTGTCACTTTCCACCTGCGGCCTGGTCGACAAGATCTACCGCCTGATGGAGGAGGAATTGCAGCTCACCCTTTCGGTGTCGCTGCACGCGCCGAACGATGAGATCCGTTCCCGCACCATGCCGGTCAACCGCCGCTGGCCGGTGGAAGAACTGCTGAAGGCTTGCCGGGAATACGCCGAAAAGACCGGCAGGCGCATCTCGTTCGAGTACGCCATGATCGACGGCGTGAACGATTCCGACGCCTGTGCGGCGGAGTTGGCCGCCCGACTGCGCGGCATGCTGTGCCATGTCAACCTGATCCCCGTCAATGAGGTGGAGGGGAAAGCACAGCGGCGCAGCAAGACAGAGCGGATCCGTGCATTTTCCGAAATTCTGGCCGCGCGCGGCATTCCGGTAACGGTGCGCCGCACGCTCGGCTCGGACATAAACGCTTCCTGTGGGCAACTGCGCAGGGAAGCGGATCAAAAGGGGGAGATCCCGTGCGTGTCTACGGACGAACAGACGTAGGGCGGGTGCGCCCCACCAACCAGGATGCGTTCATTTGCGGCCGCCTGTCACCCACCGCACTTTTTGCTATCGTGTGTGACGGAATGGGCGGTGCCAACGGCGGCAATGTAGCCAGTGCCATCGCCGCGCGTGTCACGGCAGAACGGTTGGTGGAAAATTACCGCGAAAATATGACGATCGAATCGGTGCACAATGTGCTGGAAAGTGCTGTTGCCGCCGCAAACGCCGAGATTTATGACGAAGCCACCGAGGACCCTTCACTGCACGGGATGGGCACGACCATCGTGGCGGCGGTGATGTGCGGCGACAAAGTCTGTATCGCTCATGTGGGCGACAGCAGAGCCTACCGTATCGATCGACCGCACCGCACCATCACGCAGCTTACGACCGATCATTCCGTGGTGCAGGAAATGGTGGAGAGCGGTCGCTTAACGCTGGCAGAGGCAAAGAATCACCCACGCAAGCATTTCATTACCCGCGCATTGGGAGTCGAACCTTCGGTGGAATGTGATTTCACTGAATTTTCATGGCTGCCGGATGATATGGTGATCGTGTGTACAGACGGTCTTACCAATATGGTGGATACTGACGAGATCAATATCATCGCCTGTTCCGCCGGCCGGGACGAGATCGCCGATCGGTTGATAGCTGCTGCTAATATGTGCGGCGGCAGCGACAATATCACGGTGGCCGTGATATTGCCGGAATGAGTACGGATGACTGTGGAAAGGAAAGATTTGAGACATGGATAAGTACATTGGGAAACGGTTGGATGGCCGCTATGAGATCAAGGAACTGATCGGCGTCGGTGGGATGGCCTACGTGTATAAAGCGTATGACAGCATTGACGACCGTATCGTGGCGGTCAAAATCTTGAAAGAGGAATTCCTGCAGAATGAGGAATTTACCCGCCGATTCAAAAATGAGTCCAAAGCGATCGCCATTCTCTCTCATCCGAACATCGTGCGGGTGTATGATGTCAGCTTCGGTGAGCGGATGCAGTATATCGTAATGGAGCACATTGACGGTATCACGCTGAAAGAATACATTGATCAGCAGAAGGTGCTGCCGTGGAAGGAAGCGGTGCATTTCACCGTGCAGATCCTGCGTGCGCTGCAGCATGCGCATGACAAGGGGATCATCCACCGCGATATCAAGCCGCAGAACATCATTTTGCTGGCAGACGGCACCATCAAGGTAACGGATTTCGGTATCGCGCAGTTTTCCCGTAACGATATCCGCACCGATAGTGAGCACGCGATCGGCTCGGTGCATTACATCAGCCCCGAGCAGGCAAGCGGCGGTGTGACCGACGAAAAAGCGGATATCTATTCGCTGGGCATCATGCTCTACGAAATGCTGACCGGCAAGCTGCCCTTTGAAGCAGACAACGCTGTCTCTGTCGCCATTATGCAGATGCAGTCCACGCCCGAAAAGCCGCGTGAGATCAACGAGGCCATTCCCGAGGGACTGGAGGAGATCACGCTGAAAGCCATGCAGAAGGATCCGGCCAAGCGGTATCAGTCTGCGGCGGAAATGCTTTATGACATCGACGAATTCAAGCGCAATCCCAGCATCCATTTTGAATATACCTATTTTGTGGATGAGACCCCCACACGTTTTGTGGAGGCGATCTCGCAGGTGCGCGGCGAGGAAGCGGATGCGCACGACCGGGACGAGGATGGCGAAGAAGACGAGGAGCGCCGCAGTCTGCCGGTGCTGCCCATTTTGGCGGCCGTGGCAGGTGCGTTGGTGCTGATCGGTCTGATCTTCGTGGGCATTGTGCTGATGATGGGCATCCTGAATCCCAAGGACGATGCCAATTCCGGCCGTATCGAGATCCCGAAACTGATCGGGCAGGTCTTTGCCGATCAGGAGACATTCATCGAGGCGTATCCGCAGTTAAAGCAGCTTAATCTGAGCGTGACGCGCGAATACAATGATACCTATGAGGAAAATCAGATCGTTTCCACCAACCCCAAGGTGGGCAAAAAGGTGGATGCCGGCGAAACACTGGAGATCGTGGTCAGCCGCGGTGCGCATATGGTGCAGATACCGGAGGTCACTTCCAGCGAAGATGCCGACACGTTCGTTACCCGTCTGCAGAACGACGGCTTCGTGGCTGTGCGGGTGCCCATGACCAGCGATTCCGTGGAAAAGGGTTGTGTGGTGCGTACTTCTCCGGCCTATCCCGAGACGGCTGCCTACGGCAGCACGATCACGGTGTTCGTCAGCAACGGTTCCGATACGGTGGAATCGCAGACTGTGCCCAATCTGGAGCAGTTGACAAAAGAAGTTGCTACACAGACGCTGCAGAGCAATGGCTTTGAAGTCGGCACCATTACGCTGGAAAATCACCCGACTCTGGAAGCAGGACGCGTGATTCGCCAGAGCCCGGCAGCCGACACTCCGCTGGAGGCCGGCGGCGTGGTGGATCTGGTACTGTCCTCCGGCTATCGGAATGTCACATTGTCTCTGGTACTGCCGGACGTCAATTCCATGGTGTCTCTTGAAACGTTTGTGGACGGCAAGCTGAAGACTGAGCCGAAATATGCCGCCGATCTGCAGAATATTCTGCCCAGCGCCATTTCAGGCCGGACGATGTATTTTGAATTCAGCGAGCAGACGGCGAGTTATATCGTTACCTTCCGCATTCGTGGGGAGGGCTCGACCAATTATGAGATGTATGCCAGTTATACGGTGAACAGTCTCACTGGTGAGTGGAAGCAGGATGTGCTTTATCCCTTTACCGGCGCCACGACAACCGTACCGACGACCACGACCACGCAGGCGCCTGTTATTACCACGACCGAGCCCGTGACTGCTCCCACAGATCCTGTCAACACAGATGAGCAGCCGGATGTGCCTGAAGAGCCGGATGTACCGGAGGCAGAATGAGCGGTCGGAATCAGTGCGGTATTTTGCTCAAGGGCGTCGGCGGCCTTTATACCGTGGAACTTCCCTCCGGCACGGTGGAGTGCCGCGCCTGTGGCCGCTTTCGCCGTGAGCATATCGTTCCCCTGGCGGGCGACCGTGTAGAAGTGGAACTGCAGGAGGACGGCACCGGCTTTTTGGTGGAGATCCTGCCGCGCCGCAACGCGTTGGTGCGTCCACCGGTGGCGAATCTCGACCTGCTGGTCATTGTGGTGGCCGCTGCCGAACCGGCTCCCAATACGGTGGTGATCGACAAACTGATCGCCGTGGCGGAGGAAAACGGGATCGAGCCGGTGATGGTGTTCAATAAGACCGATCTGGCCGATGCCAAGGCACTTTGCCGCGCCTATGATTTGGGCGGATTTCAAACGTTCATGCTTTCTGCAAAAGAACCGGGCAGCGTCAAGCCGCTTGCCGCGTTTCTGGAGGGGAAGATCAGCGCTTTCACCGGTAACTCCGGCGTGGGCAAATCCTCACTACTCAACTGCATCTGCCCCGAACTGTCGCTTCCCACGGGCGAGATCAGCCAAAAACTCGGCCGCGGACGCCATACGACACGCACGGCGCAGTTATATCCGCTGCCCCACGGGGGATATATCGTGGATACCGCGGGGTTTTCCTCGCTGGATATGGAGCAGGTCGAGCCGATCATCAAGGAAAATCTGCCTTTCTGTTTCAGGGAATTTGCGCCTTGCCTCGGGCACTGCCGTTTTACCTCCTGCGCCCATGTGAAAGAAGTGGGCTGTGCGGTAAAGGAGGCGGTGGCGGCGGGAAAGATCGCACCGTCGCGGTATGAGAGTTACCTGGCCATGTATGAGGAGGCCTGTCACCTGGATGAATGGCAATTGAACAAAAAATGAGAAAACGTCGGAATACCGGATGGTATTCCGGCGCTTTTTTTAATTTTTGCACCTTTTTTCGGCGATGACATAGGATGGAATGTGCCGGGATTGACCCGGGCAATACCAAAAAGGCGGTGAAGAAATGAGAAGATGCCCGTTGGGCGGATGCTGTGCGGCGTTTGGCATGGGGCTGCTGGTCGCAACGGTTTGTCCGCCGGAATTGATTCTGGTGTTTGCCGCGGCAGCGCTGGTGTTGTTCGGCTGTTCCCGTGTGCGCGGCCGTTGAGGCGTATATCCGTATATTTTGAAAGGGGCGATTGGTGTGAAGATCGTTGTGGTACGCAGTCCGAAGATGTTTGGCGGCATCCTGCGCAGGTTGTTCGGGATCAAAAAGGAAAATTATACGGAATGATCCCGTTTTTCTCCTTATGATCGCATAAATGCTCCGCCTGCCGCATACAGTGGAGCAAGAACGATCAAAAAAAGTAAGGAGAGGACGCAATGGATTTTCGAGTGACCGAAGCCGCGATACCTGTGTGCGAAAGTTTGGCCGATCTGCTGAATGAACTGCCCGTGGATGGCGATTTTGTGCTGCCGGAGTATTGCCCGGATGTGGCGGCTGTGTTGAAATGCACGTTGACCGTGGCGGTGCAGAACCGCCAGTTGAGTGCCGACCGCCTTTTGGCGGATGGTACGGTGCACATACGGGTACTGTATCTGGATGAGGAACGCCGCTGTGTGCGCTGCTGCGAGTTTTCCCAGCCCTTCAGCACATCGTTTTCTCTGCCCGCCGTTTTGCCCAATGCTTTCATGAATCTTTCCGCCAAAACAGACTATGTGAACTGCCGCGCGGTAAGCCCGCGCCGTTTGGATGTGCATGGTGCTTTTACGCTGAAGCTGCAGGTGACCTGCTCCGCACAGCAGACAGTGCTGTCTGCCGTGGAAGGTGACGGCGTGTTTACCAGACGGGTGCCGCTCTGCGGCACGGTGCCGGTCACCTGTGCCGAAAAGCCGTTTACTCTGACAGAAGTACTGGAGGCGGGGGATGGTAAGCAGCCGTCCGAACAGATACTGCGGGCAGTGACCACACCGGTGGTGACGGATTGCAAGGTGCTGGCCAATAAGGCGATCATTAAAGGCAGTCTGTTGTTCGAGGTACTGTATGTGACCGATGCGGTCGCCGGCAAGACTGACAAAGCGGCAGGGGATGTGCCGTTCAGCCAGATCCTCGATGTGGAAGGACTAAATGAGGAATGGGTGTGCGATGCACAGGTGTCGCTGATCTCTTCCGATTTGCAGATCGGTGCCTCGCAAAGCGGTACGAGCGCGTTGATCTCGGTCAATGCCAAACTGGTCGCCACTCTGCGTGGCTGGCGGGAGGAGCACGCAGAGGCGGTGGGCGATGCCTATTCCGCGCGCTGCCCGCTTATCACGGAGACGCAGTCGCTGGAACTGCCATGCCTGCACGATGTCCGCCGCGATGAACGGTCGGTGCGCCAGACCTTTGAACTGCCGTCGGATACCGTTCGTGAGGTGATCGATGCCTGGTGCGAGGTGAGCGGTGCGGGAATGTCCGGTACGGGTGATTCGGCCGTGCTGGACGGTCGTTTGCTTTGGTGTATGCTGGTGTGCGATGCCGGCGGTGAACTGTCCTATTACGAGCGGACGGAAAACTTTACGCTTTCTTATGAGGACGGCTGCCGGGATACGGCACCGGAGATATCTGTATGCCGTACATCTCATCAGATCAACGGGGCCGGTAAATTGGAACTGCGTGCCGATCTGTCGGTGGTGCGGCACTGCATGACAAAGGGCCACTATACCGTGTTGAAAAGCGTCACGGCTAATGAGGAGGCAGCCTATCCGCCGGAAAAGGCCGCGCTCAAGATCTGTTATGCTTCAGGCGGTGAGCCGGTGTGGGACATTGCCCGGCGCTGCCGCACCTCTGTCGAAGCGATCATGGAGGAAAATCACCTGACGGGGGATATCCTTCCCGATGATATGATGCTGCTGGTACCGCTCTGCTGACTTGACAACCGGCTTTCTTTCATGATAAAATGCACATGAAAGAAGGTGAGCGCATGGCACGACCGGAAAATACCGTGGCAGAACGGTGTGAAGAAGAACATACCCACCCCGAAACGGTGGCACGGCTTTTGTCACAGATGCCCCGTGAGGAGCGGCTTTACGATCTGGCGGAGCTGTTCAAGGTATTCGGCGACTCTACCCGTATCCGCATCCTGTTCGCTCTGTTTGAAAGCGAGATGTGCGTTTGCGATATCGCCGCCCTGCTCGGTATGACGCAAAGTGCCATTTCTCATCAGCTGCGCCTGCTCAAAGAAAACCGGTTGGTCAAAGCGCGGCGGCAGGGGAAAAAAGTGTATTATTCTCTGGCAGATGACCATGTGAGCGCCATTGTGGAAAAAGGCTTCGAGCACATATCGGAAACATAGTAAAAAACAGCGGTATCGGTCAAAAACCGACACCGCTGTTTTGCGTTATACGTTATCATCAATATTGGCGATAGAGTACCGTGACCGAGTTCAGCACACACAGCAGCGCCACGCCGGTATCGGCAAAGACCGAAAGCCACATATTGGCAAAGCCGCACAGACCGAGGATCAGGACGGCCGCCTTGACCGCGAGCGCCAGAACGATGTTGCCGCGGGCAGTGCCGACGGCCCGCCGGGCAATGCGCCGGGCCGTGGGGATCGCCGTGACATGATCGGTCATGAATACCACGTCGGCCGCTTCTATGGCCGCATCGGAGCCGCTGCCCATGGCGGCGCCCACATCCGCACCGGCCAGCACAGGGGTATCATTGATGCCGTCACCCACGAACAGCACCGCACCGTGTGCCGTACGAATTTGCCGGAGCGCATCCAGCTTGCCGTCCGGCAGCAGGGCTGCGTGTGTCTCTTCCACGCCCAATGCCTTTGCCACCGGCAGCGCGCTGTTTTCGATGTCGCCGGTGAGCATCGCCGTGTGCAGACCGGCTTTCTGAATTTCGCGGACAGCGGCTGCCGCATCGGCTTTCGGGGCATCGGCCACTATGATACGGCCGCGGTATGTGCCGTTCACTGCCACCAGCACCTCAGTGCCGTCGGCAGGGGACAATTCCGGACAGGCGATGCCGTTTTGCGTCATCAGGCGGCGATTGCCGCACAAGACGGTGTCGCCGCCGATCACGGCACGGATGCCTTGTCCGGCGATTTCGCTCACCTGCGCGGGCGCGGTCAGCGGGAGGCTTCGCAGGGCGGCTTCTGCCACGATGCTCACGCCAACGGGATGTGTGCTGCTGCTTTCCGCTGCGGCACATATCGCCAGAAGTGATTCCTCGCTGCCTTGGAACGGCTCACACGAGCGGACGGCGAAACGTCCCTCGGTGAGAGTGCCGGTCTTGTCCATGACCACGGCCCGGACGGCCGCCAGTGCTTCGATCGCCGCACCGTCTTTGAACAGGATGCCGCGGCGTGAGCCGGCACCGATTCCCGAAAAGAAGGCCAGCGGCACCGAGAGCACCAGTGCGCAGGGACAACTGATGACAAGAAATGTGAGAGCCGTGTAGATCCAGTGAAGCCATTCGCCGTGGAAAAAGAGCGGCGGGATCACGGCGGTGAGTACGGCGGCGGCCACCACCGCGGGGGTGTAGACGCGGGAAAAACGGGTGATGAAGCGATCGACCCGCGGCTTGCCGGCCGCGGCACTTTCCACCGAACGCAGGATGCGGGTGACCATGGAGTCCTCCAGGACCTTTTCCACACGCACGGTCAGCACACCGTCCAGATTGATACAGCCGGATACGACCGATTGTCCGGCCGCCACGGCGACCGGCACCGATTCACCGGTGACGGGGGAGGTGTCCAGACGGCTCTGACCGTTTTGCACCGTGCCGTCTAACGGTATGCGGTCACCGGGCCGCACCTCGATGAGGTCGCCTACCTGCGCTTCGGCAGCGGGGATCGTTTCGGCTGCGCCGTTTTGCAGCCGCAAGACGGTTTCCGGGCGCAGATCCACCGCTTCCATCACGGCACGGCGGCTGCGGGCCGACGCGAGATGTTCGCAGTATTCGCCTATACGGAAGAAGATCATGACGCCTACTGCTTCCGGATATTCCCCGATGGCGAGAGCGCCGATGGTGGCCAGCGCCATCAAAAAGTTTTCATCAAATATCTCTGCATGGAAAAGCCCGTGCAGTGCCTCAAGCAATACCTCGCCGCCAAGTACCAGATAGGCGGCAAGATAAAGCAGCAGCGGCAGGGGAAACGGCAACCCGAAACATGCGGCCGCTGCTGCGGCCGCGAAAAGCAGACACCCCAGCAATATACCGATCCATTCGTGCTCGTGTTCGTGTTCATGAGTGTGTTCGTGTGCCAAAACGATCCCACCAATCCGATAAACATATGAGTGCCCGCTCATATGTTTATCATATCACTGAGGAGACGGAATGTCAATAGGGGATAGTTGAAGAGTGCCGGCAGCGGGCGACACGGAGGGGCGCTCCTGCCTGCTGCGCAGAAGCGTGGGGTCGCGCACGAAATCCGGCTGCAGTTCGGTGATGTTCTTCCAATATTTTTTCGGCATCAGTCGGCGGCGAAGCGCGGGATTTTCCCGTTCCTTGATGGCAATGGCATCGTAAAAACCTTTCCACAGACGGCGGTAGGCCAGTTCATTTTCCGAAAGCGCCGGCACCGTCATGCCTTCGGTCGAGACCAGTACCCACCCCGTGCGGTCATAGACGCCCGCCACATGATGTGTCTTGTCGTGGATCAGAAAAGAATGGGTGTTCATGCGGGCGGCAAAATGCGGCATGATGAGCGGCAGCGTCATGTGTTCGGGTGTGATCTCAGCATAATACAGATGTCCCTCCACCTCCGAAAAACGGACGAATTCGGTGAGAAAAGTCGCCTCGTGTCCGGTGATGGCACACAGTTTGTCAATAGCCAGTACCACCGGGTCGGTGAGCATCTGATGCACGCGCTCCCCCTGTTTCATGCCCAGGCGGATATAGCGGTAGATCACGGTGCCTTTGTCGCCGCCCTCGTGCAGAAACGCCTGCCAGATCTTGCGATAGCCCAGTTCTCCCATCTGGCGGCGCACACCGGCGATCACCCGCGCCGCGTGGTGCGGATCGGTGGCACACTCCTTGTAGCGGCAGCCGAGCTGCGGCTGATAGAGTGCCGCCAGATCGACCGACTGTGGCGGGGGAGAAAAAGAATAGGAATCGAACACGGCAGAAAGCAGTCCTTCAAAGGTGCCGTCATATAACAGGATCAGAGTTGACCGCTCTGACATTGGTACACGTCCTCTCTGAGTAAAGGCAGCGACGGAGCATCGAACCAGGTGAGCTGCTGCACGGTGGGATCGGCAGGCAACCTGTCGGGACGGATGCGCGCGTCGGCAGTGAGATTGCGATAGATCGCGTCCGGCCGGAAGACCACACCCTGCTGCATTTTACCGTCGCAGGTGATGAAAAAGACGGCTCGCTTGGTAACGACGCCCAGTTTTTTGAGATCTTCCAGCGAAAGATGTCCGGCACGCCGGGCAGTGAGGATCCGTATGGCCGAGCGCACGCCGATACCCGGCACACGCAGCAGCAGTTCCTTCGGAGCACGGTTGATCTCCACCGGAAACAGTTCCAGATGGCGCAGTGCCCACTGGCATTTCGGGTCGAGCAGCGGGTCCAGCGAGGGATGTTCCTCGTCCAGCAGTTCATTGACCGAAAAGCCGTAAAAGCGCAGCAGCCAGTCGGTTTGATAAAGCCGGTGCTCCCGCAGCAGCGGTGGCGGCTGATCGGCGGGCAGAAGCGCCGCATTGCCCACCGGGATGTAGGCGGAAAAGAACACGCGTTTGAGTTTGTAGGTTTTATAAAGGCTTTCCGACAGCCGCATGATCTGGAAATCGGTGTCCGGCGTGGCGCCCACGATCATCTGCGTGCTTTGCCCGGCGGGAGCAAATTTCGGTGCGTGACGGAACACGGCCAGTTCGGATTTGTTCTGCACGATGCCGTCACGGATCGCCCCCATCGGGCGCAGGATCGCCTTTTTTTCCTTGTCCGGCGCCAGATGTTTCAGGCTGGCCTCGCTGGGCAGTTCGATGTTGACGCTCAGACGGTCGGAAAGCCGCCCCAGTTTGTCGATCAGTTCCGGTGAGCAGCCGGGGATGGTCTTGGCGTGGATATAGCCGTTGAATCCGTGCTGAAAACGCAGCAGTTCCAGCGTGCGGCACATCTGCTCGGTCGCCCGGTCGGGCGAGCCTGCGACGCCGGAACTGAGGAAGAGCCCTTCAATGTAATTGCGGCGGTAAAATTCCATGGTGAGGCCGGCCAGTTCCTCCGGCGTGAAGGAGGCACGCGGCAGATCATTGGAACGGCGGTTGATGCAGTATTGACAGTCGTAGACA
Organism: Acutalibacteraceae bacterium; assembly: GCA_045599305.1. Classification (GTDB taxonomy): domain Bacteria; phylum Bacillota; class Clostridia; order Oscillospirales; family Acutalibacteraceae; genus SIG588. The sequence continues at coordinate 27,866 of JAZRVU010000075.1, forward strand.
CAGACGTTCGTCTGCAGCACCTTCAAAAGCGACACGCACCGTCCGTCGGCGGCAAAACTGTGGCAGAGGCCGGGCAGGCAGGTGGCACCCAGCATACCGCTCACCGCGTGGCGGTCTGACCCGCTGGAGGTGCAGGCCACGTCATATTTGGCGGAATCCGCCAATATCTGCAATTTTTCAAGCAGTTCCACTTGCGTCACCCTTTTCCTGCGATGATGGATATAGTATAGCACATATGTTCGGCAATGTCAAACATATGTTCGGCAAAATTTCGAATTTTCGAAAATATAACAGTTTTGTCATTTTTTCCTTTAGCGCTTGCATTACCATATAAGTAGAGATATAATAATTTCATAAATCAAAGAAAGGAAGATCGCCGTGGAAAAGAAACAGAAACGATCGATCGTCTCGCGGCTGTTGGCGGGATTTTTCATCGGGCTGGCCGCCATCGCACCGGGCATCAGCGGCGGCGCCATAGCGGTGATCTTCGGCTTGTACGAACGGGTGACCGAGGCGATCTCTCACATCTGGCGGGATTTTCGGAAAAAAGCGGCATTCCTGTGGCCGCTGGCGGTGGGCGGCGCAGTCGGCATGCTGGTCTTCGGAAAACTGATCCATTATCTGTTTTTGCAGTATCATGATATTACCTGTGCATTGTTTTTGGGATTGATCCTCGGCACGCTGCCCTCTGTCTTCCGTGCCGCGGCGAAAGAGGGCTTTCGTCTGCGTTATCTGTTGGCCACACTGGTGTGCGGCGGCGTGATCGCCTGGCTGACGGCATTGCCGCAGCTGCAGTATACCGGATCTGTGGCCGAATTGCCCTACTGGCTGACGCTGGTGTGCGGCGGCATCGTGGGGTTCGGCAGTGTGCTGCCCGGTGTCAGCGCGTCATTTGTGCTGATCGCCATGGGCGTGTATGAGCCGATGCTGCGGGCACTGGATACATGGGACATTCCGCGTCTGCTGCTGCTTGGCGTGGGGTTCTGTGCGGTGGTACTGCTGACGACACGTCTGGTCAGTTGGCTGTTCCGGCGGGCGCATGGCTGGATGAGTTTTGCCGCTGCCGGTATGCTGATCGGTTCACTGTTCAATGTGGTGCCCGTGGTCGGGTTTGATTGGCACGGAGCGGTGTTGGCGCTGATCGCCTTGGGCGGGGCGGCTTTTTCGTACTTTTTGCTGAAGTTGCAAAAATAGGACTTGCGAAACGGCGCGGTTTTTGGTATTATATAAGTTGTTTAAAAGTTTTCTTTATGGAAAGGATCAATGTGGAAATGGGCAAGAAAACGATCTCCCTGTTGATGGCGGCGGTCATGGTATTATCGCTGTTTTCGTTTGGATGCAGTAAAAGCGGCAAATCTCCGGTGATATCGGAATTGATGGCGCAGAATAACGGGACGCTGGCGGATGAAAGCGGCGAATACCCCGACTGGATCGAACTGTATAATCCCACCAAGCAGGAGATCGATCTGACCGGCTATTCGCTGACCGATGACGCCAACGATCCGAAACGCTTCGTCTTCGACGGTATCACGCTGGCCGCCGGTGAATATTTCATCGTCTATGCCTCCGGCAAAGATATGGTGGATGCCGGTACCCGCCGGGTGCACCTGCCGTTCGCGCTCAAGAGCACGGGGGAGACGCTCTATCTTTATGATCCGTCCGGCAAGGTGGTCTCTCAGGTCGTGATCCTCAATCTGGAGGAAAACACCTCCTGCGGTACCAACAGTAAAGGGAAAACGGTGTATTTTGAAAAACCGACGCCGGGCGAGCCCAATTCGGCGGTGCGTTCCGGCAGTTCCGGGCAGGTGGTGACGCCCACCTCCGCCGTGACGCTGCGCATCAATGAATATACCACCTCCGAGACGGTCACCATGGCCGACGCCGACGGCGAGTTTTCCGGCTGGGCCGAGATCTATAATTACGGCGAGAGCGCCGTGAGCCTCGGCGGCTTTGCTTTGTCCGACGATGCCGACAAGGATGATAAGTGGACTTTCCCGGATATCGTGTTGGAGGCCGGTAAATATCTGGTCGTGTTCCTCTCCGGCAAAAGCGTGACCTACACCACCGGCAGTGAGCTGCACTGCTCCTTCAAGCTTTCGGGGGATGAAGAGTCGCTGACGCTTTATGATACGAAGAAAAAAGTGGTCGACAGCGCACCGGTCTATCTGCTCACCTCCAACCTGAGCTGTGGCCGACCGGAGAGCAGCCCGGACAAGTGGCAGTTCTTTGCCCGTGCCACGCCGGGTGAGGCCAACACCGTGACCGGCTTTGACGAGATCAACAGTGCGCTGTATCCCATGAACAAGTCGCTGGTCATCAACGAAATGGCCGCCGTGAATGTGACGGGGCAGACCGCCTCGGACGGCGAGCATTACGATTTCGTGGAACTGTACAATCCCACCGAAGAGCCTGTTTCCCTTGCGGGATACAGGCTCTCCGGCAATAAATCGGCCGCATCGGGCTGCGCACTGCCGGATGTGACGCTGGCGGCAGGGCAGTATTTCCTTGTCTATTGCGGCGCCGATGAGGAGCAGTATAAGACCTCTACGGGCGAACAGTTTGCCACCTTCGGTATCGACCGTTTCGGAGAGGCGGTCTATCTGTTCGATCAAAAAAACGTGGTGGCCGACTATTTCAAAAGCGGCCGACTGGACGATGCGCAGTCCTGCGGGCGCGTGTCCGGCACCGACAATAAGATGTATTATTTCCCCACGGCTACGCCCGGTGCGGCCAATCCCACCACCGGCAACCGCGGCCCGACAGCCACGCCGGTCTTTTCCGTGAAGAGCGGCTATATCGATGCCGGCACCGCGGTGACCATTTCCTGCCCGGACGCCACCGTGCACTATACACTCGACGGCAGCACGCCGAACGAGTCCTCTCCGGTATATACCGGTGCGTTCATCGTCAACCGTACGGTGACCATCCGTGCCAAAGCCTACCGCGACGGGTATATGCCGTCTGACGACTGCGCCGGCAGTTATATCGTGGGAACACGCCACACGCTGCCGGTCATGTTCCTGTCCACCGCCCCTGCCAATCTTTTTGATTATCAGACCGGCATCTTTGCCGACGGCCCCGGTTATTCCGCCACCTTCCCGCATGTGGGGGCCAACTACTGGAAGGACTGGGAGCGCCCTGTCCACGTGGAATATATCGACGAAAACGGACAGGCGCAGCTGGAGTTCAATGCCGGCATCAAGGTGTTCGGCCAGTACAGCCGCGCACAGGATCAGAAGAGCGTGTCCATCAATATGCGCGATAAGTACGGCGTCAAAGAGGTGTGTTACCCCTTCTTCGGTGATTCCGCCACCAATGTATATTCCGAACTGGTGCTGCGCAACTCCGGGCAGGATATTGACAAGGCGCACATCCGCGATGCTTTCACCGCCATGGTGGTGAAGGATCAGATGGACATCGACCTGATGGATTATCAGCCTATTGTCGTTTATCTCAACGGAGAATATTACGGTCTTTACGATCTGCGCGAGAAGATCTGCGAAGCCTATGTGGCCAACCGCACCGGCGTGGATGAAGACGATATCGACATGATCAAGGGCAACAATATGATCATGGCGGGCGACTACGATGCGCACCGCGAACTGCTCAACTATGTCTCCTCGCACGATATGAGCCAAAAGGAGAACTACGATTACGTCTGCAGTCTGGTGGATGAGGACGAACTCATCAATTACTGGATCTGCGAGAGTTTTTTCAACAACACCGATACCGGTAATATCAAGTATTACCGCGAAAAATTCAACGGCGAGTGGCGCTGGGTGCTGTTCGATCTGGACTGGGCGCTGTACCCGTCCACCTATCAGTGGAACATGATCGAGGAGATCGTCAATCCCAACGGGCACGGCGTAGGGAAGATGTTTGATACCACGCTGATGTGCGGGATGATGCGCAACAGTACCTTCAGAGACAAATTTATCCGCCGTTATCTCGAATGTCTCACCACCACCTTCAAGACCGAGCGCCTGCTTTCGGTCTATGACGAGATGATTGCCGAGATTGAGCCGGAGATGAGCCGCCACATCGCCAAATGGGGCGCACCCGCCACGTTTGACACCTGGAAGAATCACGTGAGTACGCTGCGCAATATCATCGAAAAGAAGACGGCGCTCGTGCGTCAGCAGCTGATCGATACCTGTACCAGTCAAAGCGGATATCTGCCGCGGTATTTCGGATTGTCGCAGGCGCAGATGAATGCCTACCTTGCGGAATACGAGGGATAAGGATGCCGGAGAAGAATCAGATCGTGGAACTCACCGTCACCGCCATGTCGTCCGAGGGCAGCGGTATCGCCCGTCTGCCCGCAGACGGCGCGGACGGCGGCATGGCGGTATTCATACCGGGCACTGCGGTAGGGGATTGTATCCTCTGCCGCATTTTGCGTGTGGAAAAGCGGATGGCCTATGGCCGCGTGGAAGAACTGCTCGAGCCGTCGGAAGATCGCCTGTCTGCTGCCGATTGTGCGGTGGCCGCGCCATGCGGCGGCTGTGTGTTCCGCCATGTCACCTATGAGGCGGAACTGCGCTATAAGTGGCAGCGGGTCGCCGATGCCCTGCAGCGTATCGGCGGACTGGATATCCGGCCGGAGCCGATCGTGGGCGGTGTGCCGGAGCGCTACCGCAATAAGGCACAGTATCCCGTTGCCGCGGGCGACAAACGCATGGTGTTCGGCTTTTATGCGCCCCGCAGTCACCGCATCGTGGAACAACGCGACTGCCTGCTGCAGCCGGCGGAATTTGCCGATATTCTGGAGCGCGTGGATCAATGGGCCGTGGCCGCCGGCGTGACGGCGTATGACGAACGCACCGGAACCGGTCTGCTTCGCCATGTCTACATCCGCAAAGCGCAGGCCACCGGGCAGATCATGGTCTGCCTTGTCTGCACCGGCGGCCGTCTGCCGCAGACAAAGGAGCTGGTAGCGCTCCTGCGGGAGGTGCCGGGGGTGTGCTCCGTGGTGGTCAACCTGAACCGTGCCGATACCAATGTGGTGCTCGGAAACGAGGAGTTCCCGCTTTTCGGTGAGCCGGCTATCACGGATCGGCTGTGCGGGCTGGAGTTTTTTCTGTCGCCCCGCTCGTTCTATCAGGTCAATCACGATCAGGCTGAGCGGTTGTATGCGCTGGCGGCAGAGGCCGCGGCGCTCACCGGCAGGGAAACATTGCTGGATCTCTACTGCGGAACAGGAACGATCGGGCTTTCCATGGCTCATGCGGCCGGCCGTCTCATCGGGGTGGAGGTCGTGGCACCGGCGGTGGAGGATGCCCGCCGCAACGCCGAACGCAACGGGGTGACCAACGCCCGCTTCATCTGCGCCGACGCCGGCGAAGCCGCCGCTCGTCTGAAAAATGAGGGGATCCGTCCCGATGTGGTGGTGATCGACCCGCCGCGTAAGGGCTGTGCGCCGGACGTGGTGGAGACGATCGCCGCGATGCAGCCCGCCCGCGTGGTCTATGTATCGTGCGATCCGGCCACGCTGGCGCGCGATCTGAAACTGTTCGCAGAACGCGGTTATCAGACGAAAAAGGCCACACCGGTGGATATGTTCCCCCGTACCGCCCATGTGGAGACGGTGGTTCAACTGCTTAGAAAAAGACCGGATGATCATGTACGCATTACGATGGATATGGAAGACTTCGACCTCACAAAGTCTGAAACCAAGGCTACATACGAGGAAATTAAGGCATAAGTGGTGATGTGCTA
>JAZRVU010000076.1:0-2019 GCA_045599305.1 Acutalibacteraceae bacterium
TTTTCCCGTAGATTACTTATCTTCGGTATTTCGGTGCAAAAACGATATGGTACTTGCAATTCCATGTTGTGTGTGATAAACTGTTTGTGTCAATTTTCATGTTGACCTCCTATGATTTCTGCTTGCGGTTGGCTAGACCTGCTCGCATTATATCATGGGAGTTCTTTTTGTTCAACGGCAAAAGCCTCTTTTGAACCACCGGCTTAGCCGGTGGTTTTCGTTTAACCAAAAAAGCCGTGTGTGCCTCCATGCACACACGGCTTTTTTCATATCGACTGGGCAAAGAACGGCTCGGTCGCCGCGGCGTCCGTCACCGCGCCGCCGTTCACGGCACAATCGCGGCAGACGATCTCCCCCTCTGTCCAGCGGCGTATGGTCGGGGCATCCCCGGCCTTTTCGATGTTCACATGATCCAGCACGATGCGCTCAAAATGCGCGGCGTGCATAAACGCCTGATCCTTCACATCGGGGGCAAAAGCCACCGTGGAATCACGGAAAACGCATTCCACCGGCTCCGCCTCGTCGCCGTAGAGATTCAGCGGCAGCCGGATGCCGACAGCCTTCACCCGGTCAAACCGGATGGAGCGCAGCGGGCGGTGCTTCTGCCACGTCTCGTTGCCGGAGAAATTATAGTGCAGCAGACGGTCGGTGTTCTCGATCACGCAGTCCTGCAGCACGATATTGCCCGGCTGCTCGCGGATCTCACGGGAAAAATCGGCGAAATAGGTGAAAGCGCTGAGCATATTATAGCGGTGCTGCGCGTTGCCGTCTTCGGCCACCGCTTCGGTGGACACACCGTCGATCTGCTCCTGCAGCGTCAGGCTGCCGCGGTGCAGATAGCGTGCCGGCCCGAAAATATGGCAGTTTTTGATGAACACATTGGTGCCGCCGAAGCGGAAGCTGTTGCAGGCGGTATTGATCTCGCAGTTGGTCACGGTGACGTTCAGGTTATCGAAGCCGGCCACACAGTCGTCGCCCGAAAAGAAGCGGCAGCGGTCGATGTGCACGTTATCGCACCCGCGGAAGTGGGCGCCGTCGTGCCCGCCGAGCACCGTCACGTTTTCCATGGCGATGTTGCGGCTGCGGAAGAAGGTGTTCGCCCAGTTGGCGCTGTGATGCACGGTGTAGCCGCACAGACGCACGTTTTCGCAGTCGTGCATATTGATGCCGTGCGGGCCGCGGTAACCCTCCTCGCCCTGCGCGTCATAGCAGTTCTGCCCGTTGATCTCGGAGCCCTCTTCGCCGATAATGGCGATGTTCCGGGCGTGGCAGGCGCGGATGATGCCGTTGCTCCAGCGGGCGGCAAAATAGTTGTCCCGTCCCATTTTTTGGGTGACGTCACGCTCCGCCAGCAGCGCCTTTTCCGCATCCAGCGGCTCCAGCGTGTCCTCCATCACCGCGGAATAGAGTTCGGGATCCCGCACGCCGAGCAGACGCGCGTTTTTCAACAGATGCAGTGTCACGTTGCTGCGCAGGCGCACCGAAGCGATCAGAAAGTCGCCCGCCGGCACCTCCACCGTGCCGCCGCCGGCTAGGAAGCAATCGTCGATGGCCGCCTGCACGGCCTGCGTGCAGAGCGTGCCGTCCGGCCGTGCACCGTATTCTGTAATATTCCGAATTTTCATCAAAAACCCTCCCAAAAATATCTATAATGTATATTACAAGTGGGAACGGGAAAAGTCAAGCCTTTTCGCAGAATATACGGCCGGATGGAATATGCTTTTTCTCCGGCGATACGACCGTACTCCGGCAGTCCAAACGCAAAAACTCCCCCGCCGCACGGCGGGGGAGTTTTTTGAAAACAAATCAGGCTTTCTTCTTTTCGCCGAACTTTTCACGCCACAGCGACCACAGGGGCGCGGCGAGGAAGACGGAGGGATAGAAGCCGGAGACGACGCCGAACAGCATCGGCACCGCAAAGCTCAGGATGGAGTCGATCCGCATGATGAGGCCGACCACCACGACGACCGCCACGGCCATGAACACGGCAATGGTGGTGACCGTCGTACGCGCAAAACT
>JAZRVU010000077.1:0-18885 GCA_045599305.1 Acutalibacteraceae bacterium
ATTGCAAACGGGAAATAGCAGTGGGCATAGTGACGGCTTCGTCCGTTGCTATGTCTTGATTTCCCTGTCACGGTCCTGCGTCATATTTGTCCGCGCCCAAACCAATCGCACCGAGATGATCGGTAAAAGTTTAATGGATGGGAAGGATCAGTATGACAGACACCATGCGTGAATTGTTGGCACGCGAAGATTTTGACGGGTTGGCAGAAGAATTTTCCGCATTGTCTCCCAAAGAGATAGCCGATATCCTTGTTTCTTTGCCGGAAGACACTGTGGAAGCCATTTATCATGCATTGCCATCCGACATTTCCACGGAAGTTTTCCAATATGTCACCGATGAGCAGCAAGAGCAGTTAGCACGCGAACTGGACGAAGACGAGCGGATCGCTCAAACCAAGTACCTGTTTGAGCAGCGTAAATTCGTGGATCTGCGTGACCTGCTCCTGGAATTGACGCCGCAGGATCTGGCTGCTCTGCTGGAAGAATTGCCGGAAAACAATCTTCCTCTGCTCTATCGGCTTCTGCCAAAGGAACTGGCCGCCGAGGTCTTCGTGGAAATGGACGGCGACAATCAGGAACTGCTTATCAAAGCGTTTTCCGACCGCGAATTGAAAGAGATTTTCGATGAACTCTATCTGGACGATACGGTGGATATCGTGGAAGAGATGCCCGCCACAGTCGTCAAACGTATTTTAAAGCAAGCCGACCCGGACACCAGAAAATGGATCAATGAGATCCTGCACTATCCCAAGGACAGTGTGGGCAGCATCATGACGATCGAATACGTGGATCTGAAAGGCAACATTACCGTATCGGATGCCTTCACGCGGATCCGCCGCATCGGTGTGGATAAGGAAACGATCTACACCTGCTATGTCACCGATGAAAACCGCAAGTTGTTGGGATATGTCACAGCCAAGCAGTTGTTACTGGCCGATCAGAACGCACCGATCGAAGAGATCATGGAACCGAATGTGCTGTATATCAGCACGCTGGATGACCAGGAAGACGCTGTGAAAATGATCAATCGCTATGACCTGCTGGCACTGCCTGTGGTGGATGGCGAGAGGCGGTTGGTGGGCATTGTGACCATCGACGACGCTATGGACGTCATGGAAGATGAAGCTACCGAGGATATCGAAAAGATGGCGGCTATCACACCGAGTGAACGTCCGTATCTCAAGTCCGGTGTATTCAGCATCTGGCTGCAGCGCATCCCGTGGCTTTTCCTGTTGATGATCTCGGCCACCTTTACCGGCACGATCATCAGTCGCTTTGAGGCTTCTCTGGCAGTGGTGCCGATCCTGACGGCGTTCATCCCCATGTTGATGGACACCGGCGGAAACGCCGGCAGTCAGGCTTCGGTCACGATCATCCGCGGCCTTGCGGTCGGCGATATCGAGACGGGCGATATCCTGCGTATTCTGTGGAAGGAAATGCGTGTCTCGGTGTTGTGCGGCATCGCACTGGCGGCCGCCGGTTTTCTGAAGATCTTGCTGGTTGACAATCTGCTTTTGCACAGCGGTGTCAGCATGACAGCCGCCATGGTGGTGTGTATCACCATGTGTGCCACGGTCTTCACCGCCAAGTTGGTTGGGTGTTCCCTGCCGGTGCTTGCCAAACGGCTCGGCTTTGACCCGGCGGTGATGGCCAGCCCGTTCATCACGACAGTTGTCGACGCCATATCGCTAATTATCTATTTCAACGTAGCCACGTTGCTGCTGAAACTTTGAATATGTGTGCAAAAAACCAGCCGAAGAGGAAAGAGATTTCCTTTTCGGCTGGTTCGCTTTTTGTTTATTTTATGCCGCAGGCAGTTTATCGATCTTTTTGGCATAATACTGCAGGATCAAACGTGCATCGGTGGAGTCGACCGTACCGCCGCCGTCCACGTCTGCCGCCCCAAGGTCGATCGCATCGGCGGTGATCTTTTTGGCGTAGTATTGCAGGATCAGGCGGGCATCGGTGGAGTCGATCGCACCGCTGCCATCCACATCACCGCACAGACCGTTTTGGCGTGTGATAAACAGATAATCCAGCGAAATGGCGGTGGATTCCGTATTGCCATCCGCCGCGGTATCTGCCATTGCCCCAAACCAAAGATTGACGATATCAGCACCCTCTTCCTGCAATTCTTCGGGAAGAAGCACCGGCGCACCGGCGGCAAGCTCTTTGCCGTCATCGTCACACACATGTAGACGGTATGTCTTTTTGCCGGGTGTCTGCAGATCAAGGTCAAGCGCCAGACGGTACCATGTGCCCGCCACAGCAGAATACAGCGCCTCTTCCCCATCCTGCCCGGCAAAAAGGCCGGCGGCAGAGATGGTGACGGGATAGATCGCATCGCCGTCAATGCCGGTCAGAATGAGCAGGATGCGGCTGCCGCTCTGCAGGGCGGACACCTTTATCCGCAGTTCCAGACGGTAAGCAGCCTTTTCGCCGGACGGCAGCCCCACTGTGGTACTGATCCCGGCCGTGGTACCTGTGCCGAGGTCGACGAGCACGCTGCCGCTCTTGGCGGTCACCGAGGTACCGGCGCCCGCCTGCTTGGTAAAGGTATCAAACGTATAGTCGGTAAACGCTTCCGTAAATATCAGCTCTGCATTGTCGGCGATTTTGGCATTGGTCGGCACATCCCAACGGCTGCGATACAGCGACATGTTTTCACAGCCGCCGAGATTGTCGGCATCTGCCAGCGAATAATAATAATAGCCGCCGTTGATAAAGACATTTTCGGCAGTTCCGTCCACAAGGCTCAGCTTGCCGCTGCGTTCAAAGATCACGTTCACCAGATTCAGGCGGCCGTTCTCCCCCACTTGGGCAACGGTGCGGGAGGTCGGCGAATAGTTGTAGCCGTAGATGTTCAGCGTGCCGCCCTCGACCACAAAGGAATGCATACAGTCATGCCAGTTGTGCATACCGGTCACATTCACTGTGCCGTCAAAGGTGTCGGTCAGATGAATGCAGCAGTTACCGTAGTTCCATCCGGTGTCGAACACATCGCCGGAAAGCCAGAAACTGGTGACCGGCATGATAAGTATATCCACGCGCCGCGCCTGTTCCACTCTGACGGCCTCGTTGCTGTAGTCCATGCCGTGCATCACGATCGTGGCATCCGCCGAGCCGCCGTTATCTTCCGTGAACAGCAGGCCGTTCTTGGCGGAATAATTGAAGCATCCGAAAAGGAGCTCGTTGGTGACATTGCCGAGCCGGCAGACGACTTCGTGGTTTTCCAGATAAGAGCGCATGATGGGCTCAAATTCGCTGTCGGAAAGCGGTAATGACGTCCAGGCGCCGAAAGAGGTGGTGGCGCCGAAGAGCAGAGCGTTATAATTGAACTGATAGTGCCGCAGCAGACCGTTTTGGGAGCCGCCGCCCACCTGGATCTCGTTATTCACGCACATGCCCGAGAAATGATCCACATAGTGATTGTCACAGCGGTTGGTCAGCAGGTCAAGGCCGTTCCAGCCGTTGCGGATGGACACATTGATCACATAGATGTCTTTCCCCGCCCCCTGCAGGGTGTAGGGATACGGCACGAATTCTTTCTCCGCGAACTGCTCGGGATAGTCAAACACCACGCCACGAATGCCGCTGTCTTCTTTGAGCGTGACGATGGCGCCGGTCTCCTTTCCCTTCCCGCCATAGATTTCAAAAACGGTGCCGCAGCGATACGGGATGCGGCCGTTATCCACGGCGCCGAGGATCTGGATACCGCTCGGAATGCTGAATGTGCCGTCCAGGCGATAGAAGCCGGCAGGCAGATACAGGGTGCCGCCGCCGTCGGCTTTGATCTCATTGAGCAGCAGCTGCAGATCCAGCGACACATCGGTCTCACCGGTGGCATCCAGATCGTCCGCGATATACACCGCATCGCGTGCGGGCTTTCGCACCTGTGCGGACACTGCTTCTTCCGAGACGGAAACGACCGCCGGGATCTCGACATCTGTTGTAGCATTCACGGGGCAATGTGCCTCGTTTTGCCATGTGATCTCCCCGCCATCCGCCGTGCGGCAATCCATAATGAGCCCGGCCACAGCGCCGGCCGCAAAGGTGATCTGCGGCGCTGTGGTGGCAAACACGGTGTCGATCGCGGTGAGGTGACCGCAGCTGCTGGTCACTTCGCCGTCGTTGATTTTGCAGGACATGAGGGAAACGGGCACGACACCGCGGTTATCCAAAGCGGTCGCGGCGCCGTTGATCTCGCAGTTGATCAGTTCCAGATAACCGTCGCCGTCTGCCAGCACACCGGCTGGCTTGTCGCTGAGCATGACCGCCGTAGTGCAGTTTTCAAACACCGAATCGGCCACATATTCTTTGCTGCCCGCCACATACAGGCCGGTGGCACAGTCGGAAATACGCAGGCCGTAGCACTGGCCGTCGGGATATTCCGACCAGGTGCTGACATTGGTTTTGGCAAAGGCCACACCGGTCGCATATTTTTCCACACTAGAGAAGATCAGATACGACCAGTCGATACGGCGCAGCAGGATGCCGGTGGCGTTATAGTACAGATATTTCTCCAATTCCGCCTTTTCCTCATCGCCCGCCGGTGCGTTTTCGAGGGCGGAATTTTCCCAGTAATCCGGTGAAAAATGCACCTGCTCAAACCGTCCCACATCCGTGATCATGTCCATGTCCATACCACAGTTCAGCGGTGTGCCGTAGATATTGAACGCTTTGGGGCAGTTGGCATTGCTGCGCTGCAAAATGCCCTGATAGGAATTGACGAGCGTAATATTCTGCAGATATGTGTAGGAGGACATTTCCACCGTGGCCGGATAGAATTGTACAGATGTTGCCGACTGCTCCGGATACCAGAAGGAGATGTTCTGTATTTTGGAGGTATTGCTCATGGTGACAAAGGGGGTGCCGGTTTTGCTTGTCTTCCCCGCTCCGCACTGCACCGACAGGATCGTGCCACCGATCTTGGGAGAGAGCGTCGGATCCTGCCAGTCACCGTATATCGTGACACCGTGCGGCACGGTGATCTCGCTCAGGCACGGATATACCCCTTCGGGAATATACAGGGTGCCGCCGCCGACCGTTTCCAATTCGTTCATCAGGCTCTGGATCACAGGCGAATAGTTGGTGCGGCTCAGTTCCGGATGGGTGTCCATATATTCGGCCAGATCATAACCGGCCACGATGACATCATCGTTGTTGTACCCTTCCCCCACCTTGATGGTGCGCCACACGGGAGCATCGGGCTTGAAGGAGCCGTCGCCGATGGGGTCTTCCTCAACAGAGGGCGCCTGTTTGGTCAGGTCGACAAGACGCACATTCATGATCTTGACCGTGCATTGCCGCCCCACATCTTCGCTCGGAAATCTCACGATGAAAAGACGGGTGAAGTTCCAGTTAGAGGGGTCGAACTTGACGGCGGTATTCACGATCTCGAAAGTGTGGAAGTCCATCACCTGCCGCACCCACTTGTTGTTCTTAAAAGTGATATCACGGGTGTTGCAGGACATTTCCTCTTTATCGTAGGTACCGGAACTGGTAAACTCCCAGTTGCCCGCAATGGCGCCGCTGTGCTGCTCGATCTTATTGACCATGTCATCGTCGCCGGAAATATAGGTATCAAACTGCAAACCGAGTTTTCCGGCCTCGATCAGGCCCGATTTCGGAAAACCGTATTGCGTCAGGTCGATCGGATCGGTGAACCGCGCACTGGCAATGATGAAAGAACGGTCATTATCATCGGCGACCGTTTTGACACCGGAGATCTTAAAATCAATATCCCGCAGCACATAGCCGGTCGTATCCGCCGCCTGCGCACCGCCGGCTGAAAGCACCGTGAACGGCAGCAGAAGCGTCACACACAGGAAAAAGGAAAGTATCCGTTTTTTCATCTCTTCAATCATCCTTTCCGAATTTTTGCCTTTATAGATCAAGTATATCTCATTAAAATAGCAGTTGCTATAACAAAATCGGCAAAAACTTTCACTTTTTTGTCATGACGACTTTAAAAGTGGAAAAATCGGAGCCGTTTTCGGCTTCATTGCGCATTGTCTGCTGCCGCTTTTTGAAACAGTTTTTTGAAAAATGCAATAAACGGCAGGAAGATCCTCCCCAGATTCCATTTTTTGCAGATGAAGAATGCCAGCAGCGCGATCGCGATCCCGGAGATCACGTCTGCAAAGTAGTGCTGCTTTACAAACATAGTGGCAAGGAAAATCGCCACGGTAAGGACGAGAGAATATATGCGGTACCAAAGCGGGATCTCTTTTCTGCCCCACACGCCCAGCAGCGAGACCGTGCTGTTGATGCAATGGAAACTCGGGAACAGATTATAGGCCACATCGCCGCCGTCCATCGAATACCACAGACGCATGAGCCAATGGAAGAAGTCGGTTTTGGAGGTATCCATCAATCCCTCGGCTATCCGATCCATGTAAGTCGGCGCAAAAATCAGAATAATGGCTCCGAACAGACAGGCAAACAGATAGGTGGCCAGATAGTTCAGAAAATGCGGTAATTTGCATTTGGAGACCGCCATAGGCGCCATAGCCCAATAGACATAGGCCCACACGTACGGCAGAATAAATACGGGGATAATGGGGATCAGCCCGTCGATAGCCTCGATCTTCGGCAAAAACGGCGGCACACCGACCAGTTGGGCGATCTCGTTGGCCAGCAGATAGATCCCGTGCTGCAGTGCCAGCGTGATGATACCGAGGATCACGCCATACAGTTTGACGCGATTTTCTTTCTTTTCTTTCAAAATGAACACCTCCACTAACAGATGCCTCATTTTACCACAATTGCAGATAAAAGTAAAGCCGACATCCTGCAATACAGAATGTCGGCTCACAGCGCCTTTACGATCGGCGAGAGACATATTCCGAAATGGCTTTTGAGACGAACGCGGCCGTTCCCTCGCCGCCCGTGCGGTCAATATTGGCCTTAAAACGTTCATCGGCCACATACATTTCGCCAAGCCCCTGCAGCACATTTGTCGGGCAGGTGTAGTAATTTTCCGTGATAAACTGCTGCAAGGTGCCGACAAGCGCCTGCGCTTCGTCCGATGCCGCCCCTTGGCTTTTCACGGCACCGAAGCGTGCGAAAATTGCCATCAAACCGCTGCTGACAGCCTCGTTCTCCGCTTTGCTGCGCCGGGCCGACTTTTCGGTACTTTCGGCATATTCCGCCGTATCGCCCCAATGCTCTTTGACTTCGTCGGCATACCGTTTCACCGGTATCCAAATGCCGCTCTTATAATCGGCATCCGTTTTCTCGCCGTCGCAGGAATACCATTCCACATTGTAGCAGCCGGACATCTCGAATTCGGTGTTGCCGGGTAGCCATTCCTTGAAAATTTGGGTATTCAGCGTCTGCAGTGCTTCCGGTATGGGGCCGGTGCAGGTGAATTTGGCCCACTCCCCCTGCGGAAACTCAAACAGCGTCATCCCTTCGGGCACAGGGCCGCCGGTATAGCGCCCGGCGATGAGATAGCGAAAATGGCTGCTGTCCACGTCATCGATACACACACCGTATTCTCCGATGCAGTTATCCATGATAGCCTGCTCTTCCGGGCAGCAGGGCGGCAGACCGGCGTATATCGTGTGTGTACAGTACTTCTCGCAGATCTCATCCCAGAACTCGGGGATCTCCTTGTAGGCGTTTTCATAGGAAAATACTTTTTCAAAACCGATCACCTTGAACCCCCACATGGGGCTGACCACATAATTCATCTGTTCTCCTCCTGTGATTTCGATATGGATATTCAGCGGCAAAAACGATCGGATTAGCCGGGGATCTTTACGTACGGCGCTGGGGGTGGCTTTGTGAAAGCGGGAAAACGCTTTGGTGAAACTCTCGGGCGTTTCGTAGCCGAAACGCAGGGCGATGTCGATGATCTTTTCATCCCCGTACGCGAGCGCCATAGCGGCTTCGTACAGTCGGCGGTTGCGCACATATTCACCGACAGAGTAGCCAGTGACGATCTGAAAACCCTTTTGCAGGTAAAAAGGAGACATATATACGCATTTCGCCAGTTCGCTGATATCCACAGTGTCTTCCAGATGCTCTTCAACATACCGCAAAGTCGCTTTCAGACTGCCTATCCACTCCATAGCCATCCCTCCCATCGTTTTTTGCTATATACAGTATAGCAGAAAGAAAATCAAAATCTTGTCCGTCACTGCCCGGATTTGTCCGATGGCTGACAGTTGTAATTATCCATGACAGGCTGTTCATGTCCAACGTTCACCCGGCGATATTCACCCGGACGCCGCCCTGTCTTCTTTTTGAAGGCATTAGAGAAATAGTAGACATTGGAAAAACCGAGGTTCAAAGCGATCTCCCCGAGCGGCAGGCGGGATTCCGTCAACAGGTGTTTGGCCTGCTCGATGCGCATATGGGCCAGATACTCCATGACACCGCAGCCCGTCTCCTGCCGGAAGATGCGCTTGATACTTGACAGCGAATAGGAAAACCGGGTGGAGATATCCTGCAGCCGCACAGGCTGGCCGATATGCTCCTGCAGATAGCGGATGATATCCGCCGTCAGTGTCTGCCGCTGGGTGGACAATTCATAAAACTCGCTGCGCTGGCGGCGGTCGGCGGATTCCGCCGTCATCAGCGACAGTATCAGCAATTCGATGGTGTTTTTCACATATTGCCCGGCGGCCGGATCGGCATCGGGCCGGCAGTCCATCTGCTTATCCGCCGCGATGGCCAGCGGGCTCTTCGGCCAGAAGATCTGCGCCGCTTTTTCGGCAATATCGTGGATATACTGCTTCTGCCGCGGTGCCAGCAGGAGGATCTTATTGTTAAAATACGTCATCTTCTCCCCGGCGCACTGAAAGCAGAACACCGTGATGCTCACCGCGCCCTGATAGGGGCAGATGGTGTGGAACTCCATCGGCTTGTGGCAGACCATTTCGCCGCTTTTGAGCACATAGGTGAGGTCATCGGCGGTGATGCGTGCCTTGCCGCGGTGCACATACACGAATTCCCACCCCGGATGCCGCTCCCCCTCGTAGGCAAAATCGGCGGGCAATTCATAGGTGAATGCGCTGACCAGATGGGTGACCTGTATCTCCTGCGACAATGGCGTACCGATCGGCATCGTGCATCCCCCCGGAAAAATCAGTTTAAAACATTCTTTATGCTTCATATGAGCCTATTTTATAAATTATCTGCCCGATTGTCAATACTCTTTTGCCGAAAAACATATTAGAATAGAGCTATACCACTTGAGAGGATATGAGCGGATGAACATACTGGCAATCGGCTGTCACCCGGACGATGTGGAGATCGCCTGTGCGGGCACACTGGCCAAATGTGCCCGGCGCGGCGACCGGGTAACGGTGTGTCACATTTCCACCGGCGATCTCGGGCACGTGCTCATCCCGCCAAAGGAACTGACCGCCATTCGCGCACAGGAGGCGCAGGCGGCCGGACGTTTGGCGGGGATCGAGGTCATTTCGGCGGGGTTTCACGATCTGGATATCTACGACAATAACCGGGAGGCCCGCGGGCGGGTGGTGGATGTGATCCGCTATGCCGACCCCGACCTGATCATCACCCACAACCCGGACGATTATATGCCCGACCACACGGCGGTCTCGCGGCTGGTGTTCGATGCGAGTTTCGCGGCCACGCTGCCCAATCTGACCGACTACCCCCACCGCTTCAGTGACCCGGACGGCGCACCTGCCCGGCTCGTGCCGATCTACTATATGGACACGCTGGCGGGTGTCAACTTTGTACCGGAGGAATTTGTGGACATCAGCGATGTGATCGACTTGAAATTGCAGATGCTGGAATGCCACGAAAGCCAGCTTGTCTGGATGCGGGAGCATGACGGGATCGACTTTGCCGACATGGTGAAGACCTGCTCGAAATACCGCGGATACCAGTGCGGCGCGGCCTATGCCGAGGGCTTTAGACAATGCAAGGCGTACTTAAAAGGCACGGCCAAACGGCTGCTGCCGTGAGAAAGGGACAGATATTATGGACTTTATGAGCACACAAAAGGGCTCGCTGCTGGAGGGGTTCTTTCCGGCGGGCTGGGACATGGGCAAAATCGACGCCTGCTGCGAAAAGGGCGTGACGCGTGAGGAGTTCTGGCACCCGGATTTTACGCCGGTTTCCTGCGCCGATATCCACGATTTCGACACCTACATGGGGCACGAGATCGCGCAGCAGATCCGGACGACCCGCGAGCAGGGGCGCCCGCTTGCCCTAATTCTGCCGGTGGGGCCGATGGGGATGTACCGCTGGGCGGCCTACTTTCTGAACGCGTGGGGAGTAGATTGCAGCCATGTCACCACCTTCAACATGGATGAATGGGCCGATGGGGCGGGCAACACCCTTTCGAACACCGACCCCGCCTCTTTTGAATTTTCGATGAAACAGGCGCTGTTCGACAAGTTGGATCGCACCGTGCCTCCGGCACAGCGCAACTTTGCCACCAAGGCCAATCTGCCCACCTACCCCGAAAAGATCGCCGCACTGAAAGCGCAGGGGGCCAAGCTCGTGCTGGTGTACGGCATCGGACGGATGTGCCACATCGCTTTCTGGGAGCCGCACTTCGCGGCCGATTACGACAGCGAAGAGGCCTGGCGGGCGGCGCCCTATCGGCTGGGCGCCAAACTGCACCCGCTCACCATTGAGCAAAACGCCATCACCAGTTTCAAAAGCCGCACCACACTTGTCCCCTGCCGTGCCAATACCATCGGCCCGGGCATCTTCCTGAAAGCCGATTACGCCATCGGCGGTGCGGACGGCGCACTGGGGCGCGGCATGGGGTGGCAGGGCATGAGTTTCCTCACCACCCTGCACTACGGCCCGGATATCCACATCACATCCACATTCATCCCCACGCTGCCGGGCAAACTGTTCTATCTGAATGAACTGGCCGGCCCGCTGACGCCGGAATGTAACTGAAAACGGAGGCGACGCATATGAAAGACATTCATTTGGCACCCATGCCGCAAAAATGGACGCGGCAGGAGGGGTACTGCCCCCTGCAGGACGACGCCCTTGTCCTGCTGGACGAGGCGGCACTGTGGGAGCCGCTGCACATCGCGGCAGACGACAGTCCGCTCACCCGCGGTTTGCGGTTTGCCGTGGCCTTTGCGGCCGAACCGGCCGCGATTACGGTGACGCATAACGCGGCACTGGCACATGAGGCCTATCGCCTCACGGTGGAGCCGGCCGGCATCACGGTGGCCTACGGTGATGCGGCGGGAGCGTTTTATGCCTTTATGACCCTGCGGCAGTTGTGGGAATCCTGCGGACGGGAGATCCCCTGCGGAGTGATCGACGACGCGCCGATGCTGCCGGTGCGCGGATACATGATGGACGTGGGACGCAACCGCATCCCTCGCCGGGAGGAACTGTTCCGCACCGTCGATCTGATCTGCTCGCTCAAGATCAACCATCTGGAACTGTATATGGAGGGGGCGCCCTTCGCCTATCCCTCCTTCCCGCAGATGTGGGAGGGACGCGATGTGATGAGCGGCGAGGATATTCTGGCGCTGGACGCCTACTGCAAGGCGCGCTTTGTGGATCTGGTACCCACCCAGAACAACTTCGGCCACATGGATCAGTGGCTGAAAAAGCACTTTTACGATCTGGCGGAATGTCCCGGCGGCTATGTGGACGAAAACGGCTACCGTGACCGGCCGCACTGCCTCAATCCGCTCGACCCGCGCAGCGAGGACCTCATCCGTCGGATGAACGATGAACTGCTCCCCTATTTCTCCTCGAAAAACTACAATGTCAGCTGCGACGAGACCTTCGAGCTCGGCCGCGGCGCCTCCCGCGAGGTGTGCGAAAAAGAGGGACGCGGGCAGGTGTATCTCGCCTTTTTGAAAAAGGTGTTCGGCATGGCGAAGACACACGGCAAACGGCCGCTCTTCTGGGACGATGTGCTCAAATCCTATCCCGAACTCTTCTCCGAGCTGCCGGACGATGTGATCGCGCTGGAGTGGGGCTACAGTGACCAGCAGCCTTCCAAGGAAGCCTGTCAGCTTCTGCGGGAAAAGGGCGTGCACTTCTTCCTCTGCCCCGGCACCGCCGGCTGGAACACGCTGGTCGGCCGGACACCCTGGATGCATCCCAACATCCGCCGCGCCGGACGGCTGGCGAAGCAGTACGGTGCCGACGGCCTGCTCAACACCGACTGGGGCGACTGGGGGCATCTGCAATCCCCCGCAGTCGGCTATGCCGGTATCCTCTACGGCGCCTGTGTGGCGTGGGACTTTGACCAATACGCCGATATGGATCTGGCCGCCGCGCTGGACGAGCATGTCTTCTTCGACACGGCACACGTCATGGGGCAGTTGGTGCTGGACGCCGGGCGGTATATCGAATGGGAGAGCAAAGCGATTCCCAACATCACCCTCTCGTTCCGCATTCTGACCATCGGGCTGGGGGCGCTGGTACTGACAGAGGATGTGGAGGACGAGACCTTCACCCGGTTGGACGCGTTCTTTGAGGAAAAACTGGAGCGGCTGAAAACCGTCGACCTGCATTGCCGCGATGCGGCGCTGGTTCGCGAGGAATACGAGACGGCGCTGTGGCTGCTACGGGTGGCCGAGTGGATCGGCCACTACACCAAGGCACTGCAATGCGGCGACACCGCCGCGCAGAAGCAGTGGCTTTTGAAGATCGACGAAAAGATCGGCCCGCTGATCGCCAGCGTCGCCCGCACATGGGATGTGCGCGACCGGCTCGGCTGGCGCGATGTCTCCTTTGAGATTCTGGAACGCATTGAAAACGAGACCAAAGAAAAACTGAAAACGATATGAGAAAAGCCCCGCCACACGGCGGGGCTTTTGCTGTTTTGATTACATGAGGCTGCGATAGAGGGCTTCGATCTCCTCCACGCTCACGTCACGCGGGTTGCCGGGACGGCAGGCGTCGTTATAGGCGTCCAGCGCGAGCTGCGGCAGGTCGGCCTCGTTCACCACGCCCTTCAGGGTGGACTGGATGCCCACGTCCTCGGAAAGCTGACGGACGGCGTCCACAGCAGCCTTGCGGTATTCCTCCTGCGTCATACCGTCCACGCCCTTGACACCCATCGCGCGGGCGATCTCGCGGTATTTCTCGCCGGTGCAGGGGGCATTGAAGGCCATAACGGTGGGCAGCAGGGTGGCACAGGCCTTGCCGTGCGGCATATCATAGTAGGCGGAGAGGGTGTGCGCCATGGAGTGATCCACGCCCAGACCCACATTGGAGAAGCCCATGCCGGCCACATACTGACCCAGCGCCATATCCTCGCGGCCTTCTTTGGTGTTTTCCACCGCGCCGCGCAGCGAACGGGAGATGATCTCGATGGCTTTCAGATGGAACATATCCGACAGTTCCCACGCGCCCTTGGTGATATAGCCTTCGATGGCGTGGGTCAGCGCATCCATACCAGTGGCGGCGGTGAGCCCCTTGGGCATGGAGGACATCATATCGGGGTCGACCACGGCCACCACGGGGATATCATGCGCATCCACGCAGACGAACTTACGCTTCTTTTCCACATCGGTGATGACGTAGTTGATGGTGACCTCCGCGGCGGTGCCGGCGGTGGTGGGCACCGCGATGATGGGCGCGCAGGGGTTCTTGGTGGGAGCCACGCCCTCGAGCGAGCGCACATCCGCAAATTCGGGGTTGGTGGCGATGATGCCGATGGCCTTGGCGGTATCCATGGAGGAACCGCCACCGATAGCCACGATGCAGTCCGCACCCGCAGCCTTGAAGGCGGCCACGCCGTTCTGCACATTTTCAATGGTGGGATTCGGCTTGATATCGGAATAGAGGGTGTAGGCGATGCCGGCCTTGTCCAGCAGGTCGGTCACCTTGGCGGTGACACCGAACTTGACGAGATCGGGATCCGAGGCGACCAGCACTTTTTTGAAGCCGCGGGCCTTGATCTCCTCCGGCACGGCGGCAATGGCACCGGCACCGTGATAGGACGTTTCGTTGAGCATGAACTTGTTCATTTTTCAGCACACCTTTCTTTGTTTACTTGACTTCAGTATACCATAAACACTCTGCGCTTGCAATAGGTTTCGCAAATGCGTGCCGCATTTTTTATGCCGCGGGAAAACTCTCGATCTTCCCGGCGTAATATTGCAAAATCAGCCGCGCATCGGTAGGATCCACCCCGCCGCTGCCGTCCACATCGGCGGGCGGGATCTCCGTCGATGAAGCTGCAGCATGTCACAACGCCAAACACAAATCACGGCAATTCTGATCTGCCCGACAAAATTTTTTCTGCCTGCTCGCCGCCGATCTGCGGGCAGCAAAAAGAGCATTGCACCTGCAATGCTCTTTCTTATTTCGAGTTCAGCACGATATCGGAATAGGCGATCAGGATATCGTTGAAAAGGCTGATCTTTTCCTCTTTTCCCACCCTGTCGTCCTTGAAAAAGTTCATCAGCCGAAAGGTGACGTCGCCTTTCTCGTCCGGCACCTCAGGGCCGAAATACTCCAGCCCCACATAAAACACATCAGCGATCCGCTTCAGATCGCTCAAGACCGGCGTCCGCCGATTCAACTCATATTTGCACACCGTGGATCGGGTGATCCCGATCGCATCGGCCAGTTGCTGTTGAGTCATGTGTTTGGCCACCCGCAGGGCTTTGATCTTATCACCGAAATTTTCCTTGGGTCGGCGGCGTCCGCAGCGATCCCCGCCGGGATTGTGATTATAGCCTTTTTCGGGATTGGTGGAATCATACATATCCACAAAAAACGACTCCGCCTCTTTGGCTTTTTCAAAGGAGAGATCCTCCCTCACGATCTGGTGGAAAAAGCCGTTCTCCCATCCGTATTTGCGGATGTCGGAATACAACTCGAAATTGGTCTTATATCCCTCGCCGTCCTTCCACCGCTCGCTGGCGTCTTTGTGTGTGATCCCCACATACACCTTTCCGGTCTTAAGACAGGTGTGGACATATAATGTATAGTTTTCATCGCCGTCGCGCGTATACATGAACTTTCACCTCATAGCCTTGAATAATTGACAAAATTTGTCAATTATTATAGCATGAACGACCGCGTTTGTAAAGCATAAAAATGCAAAAAATCAAAAAAAGACGAAAATGCACTTTTCATCCCCTGAAATATCTGTATCGAAAAGGACAAATATACGCGTTTGCGCCATTTACAAACACGCCGCAGACCATATAATGAGAGCAACGCTTTAATAAAAGGATGAATACACATGGGGATCCGTAAAAAAGTGCTGGCGCAGGCTCTGCTCGTGATGCTGCTGTGGGGCTCGCTTTTCCCGATGATCAAGTTGGGGTACCGTTTCTTTGCCATAGATACGTCTTATGTCCCGAATCTGCTGCTGTTTGCCGGCGTACGGTTTCTGCTTTCCGGCCTGTGCATCGCCGCTCTGGTGCGCGCCCGGCATGAATCATTTGCCGTTTCGGGCATCAGGGCGAAATGTCTTGTGCTGGCGGTCGCCCTTTTCGCCATCGTGCTGCACTACGGCTTCACCTACACGGGACTTGCCGCCACCGCCAGCGGCATCACGGCACTGCTCAAGCAGATCGGAGCCATCCTTTTTATCTGCTTTTCTTTTCTGGTCGTGCGGGAAGACCGGTTCGAGATACGCAAGTTGATCGCCGCCGCGCTCGGCCTTTTGGGCATCGTAGTGTTAAACGGCGGGGATCTTTCGCCAAAAGCGGGACTTGGCGAACTCCTGATCATCGCCGCCTCCTTCTGCACCGTATTTTCCGGTGTCTTCTCCCAAAAAGCCATATATGGCTTGAAAACAAGGATGTTTACCGCAATCCAAAGACGATATTAAGAGTAATGCAGAAATACAATTTACTTTCTGTTGTCAGACGAAAGAAATATCGCAATTGCAGTCAGGCGTTACACAAATATCCGAATCTGCTGAACAGAGATTTTCATGCGACAAACCGAATCAAAAATGGGTAACGGACATTTCATATATTCACACAAGCCAAGGTGTATTGTATCTTTCAGTGATTCGGGATTTGTACGACAACAGCATTGTGGCATACAAGACCGGAACAGAACAAAACATCAACCTTGTATTGCAAACGATCCGAGCAGCCAAGAAAAAAGAGAAGGTCACCGCAGAGCTGCAACTCCACAGTGACCAAGGCTTTCAGTATACTTCCCAAGCGTACTTTAAGCTGACTCAATCATACAGCATAACTCCGTCCATGTCAAGACGGGGAAATCCTTATGACAACGCTTTAGCAGAAAATTTCTTTTCAATTCTAAAAACCGAATGTATTCACCGTCAAAAGCTCAAAACCTATGAGGAGGCTCGCCTCCTCATAGATGAATACATCTATTTCTACAACTACCAACGCATTCAGCTAAAAACAAAACTGACCCCGATGGAATATCGAAGTCAGTTCGTTGCTTGAATTTTAATATTTATCTACCATAGGGGCTTTTTGTACTGTCCGCACAATTTGGGGCAGTCCATGACGGGGCGTGGTTTTTATTTCACCGCACGGGTGGCAAAAAAGCAGGGCACGCCATGCTCGTGTAAGAAGCCGATACCGTTGGTGTCTTCGAAAATATCCGTCAACGTAAAGCCTGCCTTCAGTTGTCCGCCTACCTGCTCCTCAATGGGGTGGGAAAACTGATAGCCGTAATCATTGGCGAGCAGCTGCTCGCGCTGTGCCTCGTTGGTAAGCGGATCATAGGGCAGCGAATTGACGATGTGCGACTCGTCCTCTTCCTCGAAGAGGTAATTGATGCCGTTATCCAGCCCGCAAAGCAACACGCCGCCCTTTTTCAGCACACGGTAGCACTCGGCAAAGATCGGCACGACCTCGCGTACATAACAGTTGGACACCGGGTGGAAGATCAGGTCGAATTCGCCGTCCTCAAACGGCAGCGGCTGCGTCATATCCGCGCGGACGATGCGAATTTCATACCCTTCCCGGTCGGCCACCAGCCGCTCGCTTTCCAACTGACGGGTGGAATAATCCAGCACCGTACACTCGGCGCCCAAGGCAGCGAACAAGGGTATCTGCTGCCCGCCGCCGCTGGCGAGTCCCAGCACTTTTTTGCCGCGCAGATCGCCGAACCACTCTTTTGGTACCGGCTTGGCAGGTGTCAGCAGCATCTGCCATTCCCCGCGCAAAGCGGCAAGATATTCCTCGTGCGCAATGGTTTTTCCCCATTCCCATCCCTCATCGACCCACCGGTCGATGGTGGCGGCGTTGATGTCCTGATAGTTCATACACGCGTCTCCCTCTGCTTCTCGATCGCGACTGCCAGCTCGAATGCCAGCAGCGCGATCTTTTCTTTATCGTCCAGCCGTGCCGTACCGGAAAGACTGCGCGGATCCCAGTCGGAATGATCCAGGCTGTCCCCCGCATAGAGGAACTGGAAGAATTCCGCGCCGCGAAAATCGCACATGGCCTGCACGGCGGCGCATTCCATCTCCACACAGATCGCCCCCATTGCCCGACGTGCCGCGATTTTGGCCGCCGTTTCGCGATAGAAAGCGTCTGTAGTCCAGGTGATGCCCTGCACATACGGATAGCCGAAACGATCCAAAATGTCGATAAATTCCTTTGTATACCGACGGTTGACAGGGATGGTGTCGGCCGCAGGCGCGTAATGATAACTTGTCCCCTCATCCCGGATGGCGGCGGTGAGAATGATGACACCGCAGTCCTTGATCGTGCTGTCCAGCACACCGCAGTTTCCAAGCAAAATGATCCGACGGCCGCCCATGGCCAGCACGTCCTCAAAAAATCCCACACAGGCAGGCGCGCCCAGCCGCGCCTTGCAAAAAGCCAGACGGCAGCCGCCGTATTCCACCTCATAGACCGGCCACACGCCGTCCACATCGCGGGATTCCGCGATTTTTCGGCCACCGCCCAAAAAAGTGAGGATGCGGTTAAACAGATCGTGAGAAAATACCGAAACGACCGTTTCGGGGAAATCCGGCACCGGCTCAAAAATCATGTCGGGGTCGATCACCGCATGCCGGCATGCGTCAAATTCCTGTAATATCATAGCATTACTTTTCCGTTCTTTTATTTGTTCAGGCGCCACCACAACGTGGCGCCTTCGGCGTATTTTTCAAAGCCGCACCGTGTCAGCACCCGATGCGACGGCAGGTTATCCTTTTCCGTTTCGGCGATGACCCGCTGCACGCCGCTTTGCTGCAGCGCCCATCGGCAGAAAGCCGCCACCGTCTCGGTCATGTAGCCGCAATGCTCGAACGCTTCACCGAGTCCGTAGCCGATCTCCACCTCACCCGCATCATTGTGCGGGGATTTGAAGTCGATCGAGCCGACAACACAGCGATCGGATTTGCGCACCACGAACCAAAAGGTGTGCCACAGATAATTGTCGGGGTCGGCGGCCGCTATGGCGGCCTGTCCGGCCACGATCTCTTTAAAAATGCCCTCGACCGGCTCGGCCTGATAAGAGCAGTCAAGCGCCTTTTCCAAAGCCGGCAGATCCTGCACCCAAAGCGCCAGTTGTTCCGGCGTGAGTGCCGTGATTTCCAGCCGTTCGGTCTCCAGTTTCATGATTTCTCCTTTTACAGTCAGCCTTTTTTCGTAGAGTATTGAGCGATTAAACTGAAATTGTAGTCACAATCACTTAATATCAGCAAATATGTATGCGTCTGATAACCAAGCCATAAGTTCATCGTCGATTTCACCAACTGTCCCGATTACGATATGTGTTGTCCATCTGCCGGGATAAGGCTCCGTTTTCACAGCTACTCTTTCAGAATCAAGAGGGTATGGCATTCCTATCGTTAGCACGATAAAGGGATTCGGCAGTTCACTTTTCTTTAAAACACGCAGAAAAGAAACGCAGGCAAATAAGTGTTTATTTTTGAAATTGATCTGTGTCTTCTTCACTTCCGTTTGAGTGTCAGGAAAACAATCAATAATCTTCTGTTTCAGC
>JAZRVU010000078.1:0-29295 GCA_045599305.1 Acutalibacteraceae bacterium
GGAAAAACTGCACATCGGCGAGGTGCTCTCCTCGGTGTGGCCGGATGCCGACCGCGCCGCCTGCGCCAAGGCCGGCGTGATGCTGCTGTAAAACCGAAAGCCCGTTCTCGGTGGAAACGGGCTTTTTTCATGCCCCGCACAAGTCATCGGACTGCGCGCCAAAAACGGCTCTGTTTTAACGCTTTGCCCCAACTGTTGAAAAAGCGCCGGAAAACAAAGAAACCGGCCGGAAAAGTTGCCTTTTCCGGTCGGTTTTCTCTTGTCAAAAGACGATCAGATGAGCTCCAGGATCGCCATTTCCGCAGCGTCGCCGCGGCGGTTGCCGGTCTTGATGATGCGGGTGTAGCCGCCGTTGCGGTCGGCATACTTCGGCGCGATCTCATCAAACAGCTTCTTGGAAACGTCTTCCTTGGTCACAAACGCATATACCTGACGCTTGTTGGCCAAAGTCGGCTCTTTGGCAATGGTAATAAACTTCTCTGCCAGCGCGCGCACTTCCTTGGCGCGGGTAACGGTCGTCTCGATACGACCCTTCTCCAGCAGGAACGTCACCAGGGCGCGCAGCATCGCGGTGCGCGAATCGGTCGTACGGCCGAGTTTTCTGGTTCCGGGCATGTCAGTCACTCCTTTTCCTCATAAATCGAAGAACGTTAATTTTCATTGAACTCTCGCCGAAACGGGAGCGGTCATATTATTCCTCGCTGTCGCGCAGGGTGAAGCCCAGCGAATCCAGCTTGTTGATGACCTCTTCCAGCGATTTCCGGCCGAGGTTGCGCACCTTCATCATCTCGTCCTCACTCTTGTTGATGAGGTCTTCGACGGTGTTGATGCCGGCGCGTTTCAGGCAGTTGAAGGAGCGGACCGACAGATCGAGCTCTTCGATCGTCATTTCCAGCACCTTTTCCTTGCCCTTGTCGTCTTTTTCCACCATGATGGAGTCTCCGGCGTAGGTATCGCCGGAGAGATCCACAAACAGATTGAGGTGCTCGGTCAGCACTTTCGCGCCGAGGGAGACCGCCTCTTTTGCGGTGATGATGCCGTTCGTCCAGACTTCCAGCGTGAGCTTGTCATAGTCAGTGATCTGACCCACACGGGTGTTTTCCACCGTGTAGTTGACTTTCAGCACGGGCGTGTAGATGGAATCGACCGGGATCACGCCGATGACAGGCGCCATCAACTGCTTGTTGCGCTCCGCCGGGATATACCCGCGGCCCTTGTCCAGCGTGATCTCCATGAAGAGGTGCGCGCCTTCGCCGAGGGTGGCGATGTGCATATCCGGATCAAGGATCTCCACCTCGCTGTCGCACTTGATGGAGCCCGCGGTGACCTCACCGGGCTCTTCGGCCTCGATGTAGACCACCTTGGGGCCGTCGCCGTGGATCTTGGCGATCAGACCCTTGATGTTCAGAACGATCTCGGTAACGTCTTCTTTCACACCTTCGATGGTGGAGAACTCGTGCAGAATGCCATCGATCTTGATCGACGTCACGGCCACACCGGGCAAAGAGGAGAGCAACACGCGCCGCAGACTGTTGCCGAGGGTGGTGCCGTAGCCGCGCTCCAGAGGTTCGACAACGAATTTGCCGTAGGAGCCATCGGCCGCGAGATCCAACGCTTCGATTCTGGGCTTCTCAATCTCAATCATTCAAAACCCTCCTTGTATGGTACGGCTCAGGCGGCAGGCCGCCTGTTCCTGTTGTGATAATACGGATTACTTCGAGTACAACTCGACGATAAGGGTTTCTTCGATCGGCAGATCGATCTCCTCACGGTTGGGCAGCGCCAGGATCTTCGCTTCCATCTTTTCACGGTCGACATCCATCCACTTGGGAGCGGGACGGCCGCCGTTGGCCTCGACCAGCGCCTTCATGAAGTCGAGCGTGCGGCTCTTCTCGCTGACGGCGACAACGGCATCGGCCTTGGTGAGGAAGGAGGGGATGGTCACACGGCGGCCATTCACGGTGAAGTGACCCTGCGTGATCATCTGACGGGCCTGTGCACGGGAGCTGGCAAAGCCCGCACGGTAGACAACATTGTCCAGACGGGATTCCAGCAGGCGCAGCAGGTTTTCACCGGCGGCACCGGGCATCTTGGTGGCCATTTCGAAATAATGACGGAACTGGCCCTCCAGCACGCCGTAGTAACGGCGGGCGAACTGCTTGGTGCGCAGCTGGCGACCATATTCGGAAACCTTCTTGCGGC
The DNA here is from genome assembly GCA_045599305.1 of Acutalibacteraceae bacterium. Lineage (GTDB taxonomy): Bacteria > Bacillota > Clostridia > Oscillospirales > Acutalibacteraceae > SIG588. The sequence goes on from JAZRVU010000078.1 coordinate 2,203, forward strand.
CCTGGCCATGCTGGCCGGGGGCATAGGCGCGCTTGGAAACAGCACATTTCGCGCTGTAGCAGCGCTCGCCCTTCAAAAACAGTTTTTGACCTTCGCGGCGGCAAAGCTTGCATGCCGCACCGGTATATCTTGCCATTTTGGTTGCACCTCCTGAATTGGATTACACGCGTCTTCTCTTGGGAGGACGGCATCCGTTGTGGGGAACCGGAGTCACGTCTTTGATGAGGGTGACTTCCAGCCCGGCGGCCTGCAGAGCACGGATCGCAGCCTCACGGCCGGCGCCCGGGCCCTTCACATACACTTCGACCGTCTTCAGACCGTGCTCCATAGCCGCTTTGGCAGCGGTCTCGGCAGCGGACTGAGCGGCAAAGGGAGTGGACTTGCGGGAACCGCGGAAACCGAGTTCACCGGCGCTTGCCCACGAAAGAGCATTGCCCTGCGTGTCACTGATCGTGACGATGGTGTTATTGAACGTAGCCTGGATATGCGCAGCGCCGCGTTCGATGTTTTTACGTTCCTTGCGGCGACGGGTGCCAGCACCCTTGCGCGCAGTTTTTGCAGCAGCCATTTCTTTCCCTCCCGCTTACTTCTTCTTGTTGGCGATGGTCTTCTTCGGGCCCTTGCGGGTACGGGCGTTCGTCTTGGAACGCTGACCGCGCACAGGCAGGCCCTTGCGATGACGCAGGCCGCGATAACTGCCGATTTCAATGAGGCGCTTGATATCAAACGCCACGTTGCGGCGCAGGTCACCTTCCACCACATAGTTGTGGTCGATGTACTCACGCAGCTTGGACACTTCGTCCTCAGTCAGATCCCGCACGCGTGTGTCGGGATTGATACCGGTGGCGGCAAGAATGTCGTCAGCGGATTTGCGGCCCAGACCGTAGATATAGGTCAGGCCGATTTCGATGCGTTTATCTCTGGGCAGGTCAACACCAGCAATACGCGCCATAGTTCTTCATTCCTTTCGCGTTAACGTGCAGCAATCAGCCCTGACGCTGCTTGTGCTTCGGGTTTTCGCAAATGACCATGACACGGCCCTTGCGCTTGATGATCTTGCATTTGTCGCAGATTTTCTTCACAGAAGGTCTGACTTTCATGATAATCCTCCTTGGTGAAATCACCGTTCATGGGGCGGCACCGACGTCCTTATTTGGTACGCCAGGTGATCCGGCCCTTGGTCAAGTCATAGGGAGACATCTCCACCGTGACCTTGTCGCCCGGCAGGATGCGGATGTAGTTCATACGCAGCTTACCGGAGATGTGTGCCAGTATACGATGACCGTTCGCGAGCTCCACCTGGAACGTGGCGTTCGGCAGTGCCTCGACAACGGTGCCTTCCAGTTCGATAACGTCCGACTTTGACATACTGATCGACCTCCCTCTCTCACGGCAGGGTCATGATGACCGGGCCGTCCGGTGTGATGGCTACGGTGTGTTCAAAATGGGCAGACAGACTGCCGTCCGCGGTCACGGTCGTCCAACCGTCGCCGAGCACCTTCACTTCGTGGGTGCCGGCATTGACCATCGGCTCAATGGCGATCGTCATGCCCGGGACGAGGCGGGGGCCGCGTCCCGGCGTACCGAAATTGGGTACACTGGGGTCTTCATGCAGGTTCGTGCCTACGCCGTGGCCGACAAACTGCCGTACCACCGAGTAACCACGCACCTCGACATACCGCTGGACTGCCGCGCCGATGTCGCCGATGCGGTTGCCGGCTTTGGCCATCGCGATGCCCTCATAGAGGCTCTCGCGGGTGGCGTCCAGCAACGCCTGTGCCTCGGGGCTGATGTCCCCGGCGGCAAAGGTGGCGGCGTTATCGCCGTGGTAGCCGTTCAGATACGCACCCACATCAATGCTGACGATATCGCCGGCCTTGATCACGTATTTGCCCGGTATGCCGTGGATAACTGTGCCGTTGACTGATATGCAGGCAGAGGCGGGGTAACCGCCGTAGTTCAGGAACGAGGGCTTTGCGCCCGCCTGTTCGATGAACCGGCGGATGAGGCGGTCGATCTCGCCGGTGGTGACACCGGGTTCGACCGCCTCGCCGCCTAATTTCAACGCCCGCGCCGAGAGCACGCAAGCCTCTTTCATCTCGCGCAGCTCACGGCTGTTCTTGACCGAGATCATGGGCGCCTCCGAATCACGCGTCCACCGCGGCGAGAGTCAGACGGGTGGTATCGGCCACTTCCTCCTGCCCCTCCACGATAACGAGCTTGCCGCAGGACTGGTAATAGTCCTTGAGCGGCTCGGTCTGCTCATGATAGACCTTCAGGCGATCCTGAACAGTCTCCGGCTGGTCGTCCTTGCGCTGAACAAGGGTGTCGCCGCAGCGGTCGCACACACCCTCCACCTTCGGCTGTTTGTAGTCGATGTGGTAGGTGGCGCCGCATTTGAGGCAGACACGGCGGCCGGATACACGCCGGGCGATCGTTTCGTCCGCGACCTCAATGTCGATGACGCGGTCGATCACGACGCCCATGCGGTCCAGCGCCTCGGCCTGCGGAATGGTGCGCGGAAAGCCGTCGAGAATGAAGCCGTTCCGGCAATCCGGCTCGGCCAGGCGCTCCCGGATGATGCCGATGACGACATCGTCGGGGACCAGCCGGCCGGAATCCATGAACTCTTTGGCTTTCAGGCCCATTTCCGTGCCGCTTTTCAGCGCTTCACGGATAATGTTACCCGTGGAAATAGTGGGAATCTGCAGATGCTCGCTGATAATCTCCGCCTGGGTGCCCTTACCGGCACCCGGCGCTCCCAAAAGGATCAGATTCATACTCGTCCCTCCGTCACTCAAGGAAGCCCTTGTAGTGGCGCATCATCATCTGACTCTCGATCTGCTGGGTGGTTTCCAGCGCGACCGCGACCACGATCATGAGGGAGGTGCCGCCCAGGCTCAGGCCGTAGATGTTGGTCGCCATACCGAACAGGGTCGGGAACAGGGCGATCAGGCCGAGGAAGAGCGCGCCGATAAAGGTGATCTTGTTCAGCACACGCTTGATATAATCGGACGTGGGCTGGCCGGGACGGTAGCCGGGAATGGCACCGGAGTTCTTGCGCAGGTTGTTGGCCATCTCCACCGGATCATACTGGATCGTGACATAGAAGAACGCGAAGCCGATGATCATGAGGAAGTAGAGCAGCACATACAGCCAACTGTTGTAGGCGAACAGGTCGAAGAACCAGTTGTCCTTCAGGCCGAACATCTGCTTGATGATGGTGGGAAGCTGGATGATGGACACGGCCAGGATGATCGGCATAACGCCGGACATGTTGACCTTGATCGGGATAAAGGTGCTCTGGCCACCGTACATCTTCCGGCCGACCACGCGCTTGGCGTACTGCACCGGAATGCGGCGCTCCGCGTCGGTGATCAGCACAATGAAGGCGACCATCGCGAAGAACAGCACGAGGATGATGATGGGAAGCACGAGATACCAGATGCCCGTCTTGGCTTCGCCCGCCTTCAGCAGCGAGATACCGCCGGAGAAGTAGCTCCACAGCTGCAGCGCAGCGGTGGGCACACGGGAGATGATACCCGCGAACAGCAGGATCGAGATACCGTTGCCGATACCCTTTTCGTTCACCTGCTCGCCCAGCCACATCATCAGAGCGGAACCGGCGGTGAAGCAGAGAACGATGGTGATGGCAGCGAACCAGGCACCAAAGCCGCTCTTGGCTTCGGCGACCAGACCCTGGTAGTTATTGCGCACCATGAAATAGTAGGCAACACCCAGAGCCAGGCCGAGGATCACGGTGCCGTAGCGGGTGATCTGGCTCAGCTTCTTGCGGCCGGCCTCACCCTCCTGCGCCCAGCGTTCCCACGCGGGGATCGCCACGGTGAGGAGCTGCACGATGATGCTCGCATTGATATAGGGCTGGATGCTCAGCGCGAAGATGCTCGCGTTGGAGAAGCCGCCGCCGGACATCAGTGTGAGGAAATTCATGAACTCGTTGCTGCTGCCGGAGGCCGCGGCCTTGATCGCCTCGACGTCCACAAAGGGAACGGAGATGGCAGAGCCCACGCGGAACACCAGCACGATCAGCAGGGTGAACAGGATCTTCTTACGAAGATCGACGATTTTCCACGCATTTCGCAACGTTTGGAACATCTCAGATCACCTCAGCCTTTCCGCCTGCCTCTTCGATCTTCGATTTGGCAGACTCGGAATAGGCAGCGGCCTTGACCGTGAGTTTTTTGGTAAGCGTGCCGTTGGCCAGCACCTTGACGCCGTCATAGGCCTTGCTGATGACACCGGCGGCCAGCAGGGCGTCGGCATCCACCGTGGCGCCGTCCTCAAAGCGATTGAGGGCGGACAGGTTGATGATGGCGTATTTCGTAGCGAAAATGTTTTTGAAACCTCTCTTGGGGATACGGCGCTGCAGAGGCATCTGGCCACCTTCAAAGCCCGGACGCATACCGTGACCGGCGCGCGCCTTCTGGCCCTTATGACCTTTACCTGCCGTCTTACCGTTACCGGAACCGGCGCCGCGGCCGATCCGCTTCACCTCCCGGACAGAACCGGGGGCGGGAGAAAGCTCTTGCAGTTTCATGCGTTTCGCACCTCCTTACTTATGCGTTGGTTACCTCGATGAGGTGGATGATTTTCGTGATCTTGCCCTTGGTCGCCTCGTTATCGGGCTGGCTCACACAGTCGCCGATCTTGCGCAGACCCAGAGAGTTGGCAGTGGCGATCTGATCTTTCTTCGCACCGATCAGGCTATGCACCAGTTTGATCTGGACAGCGTCAGTCTTCTTCTTTGCCATTTCATAGCCCTCCCGTTACTCTAAGATTTCCTTGGCAGTCTTGCCGCGGATGGCAGCCGCCTCGTCAACAGTACGCAGACGGGACAGACCGTTCATCACCGCGCTGACGACATTGCAGGGATTGTTGGAGCGAAGAGCCTTCGCACGGATATCCGAGATGCCGGCAGCCTCCGCCACAGCACGCACGGCGCCGCTGGCGATGATACCGGTACCGGGGGCGGCGGGCTTCAGAAGCACTTCGCCGGCGCCGAACTTACCGATGATCTCGTGCGGGATCGTGGAACCGTTGCGGGAGATCGTGATGAAGTTTTTCTTGGCATCCTCGATGCCCTTGCGGATCGCGTCCGGGACTTCACTCGCTTTACCGAGACCGAAACCGACCTTACCGTTGCCGTCGCCCACCACGACCAACGCGGCGAACTTGGACACACGGCCACCCTTCACCGTCTTGCTGACACGGTTGATGGCAACGACGTTTTCGATGTATTCGGAAGCGTTCTTGGAATTTTCAAATCTGGCCAAAGTTTTTCTCCCCTTCCTTTAGAACTTGAGGCCGCCCTCGCGGGCGCCTTCGGCCAACTCCTGGACACGGCCGTGATACACATAACCGCCGCGGTCGAACACGACCTCGGTGGTCCCCTTCGCAGCAGCGCGCTCGGCGATCAGCTGACCGACCTTCTTCGCGCCTTCCTTGTTGCCGCCGTTGCCGCCGAAGTCTTTTTCGACACTGGAGGCCGCCGCAAGCGTGGTGCCCTGCACATCGTCGATCAACTGGGCATAGATGTGGCAGTTGGAGCGATACACACAAAGGCGGGGACGCTCGGCCGTACCGGAGATCTTGCCGCGCACACGCGTATGACGGTGCAGACGTGCCTTATTGCTGTCTTTCTTGCTCACCATAGCGTTTCACTCCTCCCTTACTTCTTACCCTTGGCGCCGGTCTTACCTTCCTTGCGGTGGATGACCTCGTCAACGTACTTGATGCCCTTGCCCTTATACGGCTCGGGCGGGCGCTTGCCGCGCACCTCAGCCGCGAACTGACCCACAGCCTGCTTATCCGCACCGCTGATGATGATCTTGTTCGGGTTGGGGACTTCCACGGTGATGCCGTCTGCCTCGTCCATGATCACCTGATGGCTGTAGCCCAGGTTCATGACGAGCTGCTTGCCCTGCTTGGCGGCACGGTAGCCGACACCGTTGATATCCAGCTCCTTCTTGTAGCCGTTGGTCACGCCTTCGATCATGTTGGCGATGACGGTACGGGTGGTGCCGTGCAGAGAGCGATTTTCTTTTTCATCATCCGGACGGGTGACCGTGATCTCGGTGCCCTCGATGGCGATCGCCATGGCGGGGTTGATCTTGCTGGTTAGGGTGCCCTTGGGGCCCTTCACGGTGATGACGCCGTCGCTGAACTTGCATTCCACGCCGGCGGGGATGGTGATGGGTTTACGTCCGATTCTCGACATGTCTCATCCGCCCCCTTACCAAATGAATGCGAGGACTTCGCCGCCCACGTGCTCGCGACGGGCGGCCTTGTCGGTCATAATGCCCTTCGACGTGGAAACAATGGCGGTGCCGATGCCCTTCATGACCTTCGGCATTTCCTCACTGCTGGAATAGATGCGCAGGCCGGGCTTGGAGACACGGCGCAGACCCTGGATAACAGGAGTCTTGGACACGCCGTTGTACTTCAGCGCCACGCGAATGACGCCCTGCTTGTCATCTTCGATGATCTGATAGTTCTTGATGTATCCCTCGTCAACAAGAATCTGGGCAATAGCCTTCTTCATGTTGGAAGCGGGGATATCCACCGAATCGTGCTTGGCCGAACTCGCATTACGGATTCTCGTCAGCATATCGGCGATAGTATCGGTGATTTGCATTCCGTCAACCTCCTTTAAGCTATTACCAACTGGCCTTCTTCACGCCGGGGATCTCGCCCTTATAAGCGAGTTCCCGGAAGCAGATACGGCACACGCCGTATTTGCGGAGATACGCATGGGGACGACCGCAGATCTTGCAGCGGTTGTAAGCGCGGGTGGAGAATTTTGCCTCTCTCTGCTGTTTGAGCTTCAACGAAGTCTTTGCCACGTCTGTCCCCTCCTTATCTCTCGAACGGAGCGCCCATCAGGGTGAGCAGCTCGCGTCCTTCTTCGTCGGTGTTGGCAGTGGTGACAAAGCAGATGTCCATGCCGCGCACCTTGTCGATCTTATCATAGTCGATCTCAGGGAAGATCAACTGTTCCTTCAGGCCCATGTTGTAGTTGCCGCGGCCGTCGAAGGAGTTCGGGTTGATGCCGCGGAAGTCGCGGACACGGGGCAGCGCCACGTTGAACAGACGATCCAGGAATTCATACATCCGGTCGCCGCGCAGGGTGACTTTCGCGCCGATGTTCATGCCTTCACGCAGTTTGAAGTTGGCGACCGACTTGCGGGCTTTGCAGATCACGGGATGCTGACCGGTGATCGCGCCGAGGTCGGTCACGATGGCGTCGAGGACCTTGGTGTTGTCGCGCGCCTCGCCGGTGCTGACGTTGATGATGATCTTATCCAGCTTCGGGATCTGCATCACGCTCTTGTAGTTGAACTTTTTCATCAACGCCGGAGCCACGTCGTTCTTATAGTATTCTTTCAGTCTGGCCATTCGCTCACAACCTCCTTACAGGCTCTCGCCGCACTTCGCGTTCTTGCAAACGCGAACGGAGCGCTCTTTGCCGTCCTCGCCCTTGACCTTCTTATGGCCAACACGGGTCGGCTTGCCGCAGCTGGGGCAGACCACCTGCACCTTGGACGCATACATGGCGCCTTCGGCTTCGATGATGCCGCCGGGATCGCCCATCTTGCGCGGCTTGACATGCTTCTTCACGAGGTTGATGCCCTCGACGATGACTTTGCCCTCTTTGGGGCTGACCTCCAGGACCTTGCCCTTCTTGCCCTTGTCGTCACCGCTCAGAACGATAACGGTATCGCCCTTTTTGATATGCATAGTACTCATTTTCGGCACCTCCTTAAAGCACTTCGGGTGCCAGGCTCAGGATCTTCATGTAATCATGATCACGAAGCTCACGAGCCACAGGCCCGAAAATACGGGTACCCCGCGGGTTTTTGTCATCACGGATGATAACGGCCGCATTCTCGTCAAAGCGGATATACGTACCGTCCTCGCGGCGAAGGCCCTTGGCCGAACGCACGATCACGGCCTTGACGACCTCACCTTTTTTCACAACGCCGCCGGGTGCTGCTTTCTTGACAGAAGCGACCACGACGTCGCCGATATTTGCATACCTCCGACCGGAGCCACCGAGAACGCGAATGCACATAAGCTCTTTCGCGCCGGTATTGTCGGCCACTTTGAGGTAAGTCTGCTGTTGTACCACAGGTATTTCCTCCTTTCACGCGCTTGACGCCATGCGTCAGGCGCACACCGACATTTATTTCGCCTTCTCGATGATGGAAACGACGCGCCAGTTCTTGTCCTTGGACAGGTGGCGGGTCTCCATGACGCTCACGCGGTCGCCCACATGGCATTCGTTGGCCTCGTCATGCGCCTTCAATTTGACGGTACGCTTGACGATCTTGTTATACAGGGGATGACGCACGTTGTCGACGATGGCGACGACCACGGTCTTGTCCATTTTGTCGCTCACGACCACGCCGACGCGGGTCTTTCTAAGATTCCGTTCGCTCACTGTTGAGTCCTCCTTCCGTTACGCGTTCGCGCCGTTCTTCAGGTTTTCGGTCATGATCGTTTTGATCACGGCGATTTCCTTCTTGACGGCACTCAGGCGCATCGGGTTTTCGAGCTGGTTGATCGCGTTCTGGAATCGCAGATTGAACAGCTCTTTCTTCAGCTCGTCCAGGCGAGCTTCCATCTCTTCGACGGACATCTCACGGATCTTATCCTTCTCAGACTTCTTCATTACTGCTCACCATCCGTTTCTTCCTTGCTCACAAACTTGCACTTGATGGGCAGCTTGTTCGCGGCCAGACGCAGTGCCTCATGCGCGATTTCCTCGGACACGCCGGCGATCTCGAACATCACGCGGCCCGGCTTGACAACTGCGACCCAGTATTCCGGAGAACCTTTACCGGAGCCCATGCGGGTCTCGGCCGGCTTCTCGGTGATCGGCTTATCGGGGAAAATTTTGATCCAGACCTGACCGCCGCGCTTGATGTAACGCGTCATGGCGATACGGGCTGCTTCGATCTGATTGGAGCTGATCCACGCCGGCTCCAGTGCCACCAGGCCATAATCGCCATGGGTGACGGTATTGCCGCTGTAGGCCTTACCGGTAAGGCGGCCTCTGTGCACGCGACGATACTTGACTCTCTTGGGCATCAGCATTATTTGCGGCCTCCTTCCCGACGGGGCTTCGCGGCGCCCGCCAGCACCTCACCGCGATAGATCCAGGTCTTGACACCGATGCGGCCGTAGGTGGTGTTCGCCTCAGCAAAGCCGTAGTCGATGTCCGCACGCAGGGTCTGCAGCGGGATGGTGCCTTCATGATACTGCTCGACGCGGGCGATCTCGGCGCCGCCCAGGCGGCCGGAGCACTGCGTCTTGATACCCTTCGCACCCAGCTTCATGGCGCGGCCGATGGCCAGCTTCATGGCGCGGCGGAAGGACACACGCTTCTCGAGCTGAGCGGCGATGTTCTCGGCCACCAGCTGCGCATCCAGATCGGGGTTCTTGATCTCGACGATGTTGACGAGCGTGGACTTGCCCAGCATCTTCTCGCAGGTGAGGCGGAGCTTTTCGATCTCCGTGCCGCCCTTGCCGATGACCACGCCGGGTTTCGCACAATGGATGTTGACATGCACGCGGGTGGCGTCACGCTCGATCTCGATCTTGGAGACGCCGGCGGCGTACAGGTTCTTCTTGAGGTATTTCCGCAGGTTGTAATCGGAAACGATGGTATCACCGATGTCCTTATCCGCAACGAACCAGCGGGAATCCCAGTTTTTGATCACACCGACACGCAGGCCGTGGGGATTTACTTTCTGTCCCATAACTGTTCTCCTCCTCGCTTAGTCCTGTTCCTTGAGGACCAGGGTGATGTGGGATGTCCGCTTCTCGATACGGAACGCCCGGCCCTGTGCACGGGGACGGATCCGCTTGATGATGGGGCCGCCGCTCACGGAGCACTCGGCCACATACAGAGAATCGGCATTCATGTTGAAGTTGTTCACCGCGTTGGCCATGGCCGATTTGAGCAGCTTTTCCAGCGGCTCGCAGGCAGCCTTCGGGGTGTTTTTGATAATCGCCATCGCGACGTCAGCCGGCTTGTTGCGGATGAGGTCGAGAACGATCTTAACTTTGCGAGGGGAAATGCGAACATACGTTGCTTGCGCCCTTGCTTCCATTACTATTCTCTCCTTTCAACCGCTTACTTCGTCGTCTTGGAGCCGACGTGGCCCCGGAACGTACGGGTGGGGGCGAATTCGCCCAGTTTATGGCCGACCATATCCTCGGTGACGTACACCGGAACGTGCTTGCGCCCGTCATGCACTGCGAAAGTATGGCCCACGAAATCCGGGAAAATCGTGGAGGAACGGCTCCAGGTCTTCAAAATGCGTTTTTCACCGGACGCATTCATCTCTTGGACGCGTTTCAGCAGCGCAGGCTGTACAAACGGTCCTTTTTTAATGCTTCTGCCCATTATCCTGTTTCTCCTTTCGCTTATTTGCCGTTGCGGCGCTTCACGATATATTTATCGGAGCGGTTGTGCGTTTTGCGGGTCTTGTAACCCAGCGCGGGCTTGCCCCACGGGGTGACAGGGCCGGGACGGCCGATCGGGGACTTGCCTTCACCACCGCCGTGCGGGTGATCGCAGGGGTTCATGACCGAGCCGCGGACGGTCGGACGCCAACCCATGTGACGCTTGCGGCCGGCTTTGCCCAGATGCACGTTCTCGTGCTCGATGTTGCCGACCTGGCCGATGGTGGCCATGCACTCGCCGGGGACATACCGCATTTCGCCGGAGGGCAGACGCAGCAGCGCCTGATTGCCTTCCTTGGCGATCAGCTGCGCCATCACACCGGCGCTGCGGGCGAGCTGGGCACCCTTGCCGGGATACAGCTCAACGTTGTGGATGAAGGTACCGGTGGGGATGTTCACGAGCGGCAGCGCGTTGCCGGGTTTGATATCGGCATTGGCGCCGGAGACGATGACGTCGCCCACGGAAAGGCCCTGCGGTGCGATGATGTAACGCTTTTCGCCATCCTCGTACTGCACCAGCGCGATGTGCGCGCTGCGGTTGGGATCGTATTCGAGCGTCAGCACGGTGGCGTTCATGCCGGCCTTGTTGCGCTTGAAGTCGATGATGCGGTACTTACGACGGTTGCCGCCGCCGCGATGGCGGACGGTGATGCGGCCATAACTGTTGCGGCCGGCATTCTTTTTGATCGGAGCGAGCAGACTCTTTTCGGGAGCGACCTTGGAAAGCCCGCTGTAATCCATCGTCGTCATACCGCGACGGCCGTTGGTCGTCGGCTTATAACTGATGATAGGCATTTAATTCACTCTCCTGTTCATTGGCTTGGCGGGAGATCTGTTCCTCCCATACATTGCCGTGAGGTGTTTTTTTAGAACATACCGTCGAAGAACTCGATGGTCTTGGAGTCCTTGGTGAGGGTGACGATGGCTTTCTTCCAATCGGAGGTGTAGCCCTCGTTGCGACCCATACGGCGCAGGCTGCCCTTCATGCTGACGGTGTTGACCTTCAGCACCTTGACACCGAAGATCTCCTCGACCGCCTTGGCGATCTCGATCTTGTTGGCGCCGTTGGCGACCTTAAAGGTGTACTTCTTTTCCGGCAGGACGGAGACCGCCTTTTCGGTAACGACCGGAGCAAGAATGATATCTCTGGCGTTCATCAGTTGTACACCTCCTCGATCTGGGCAACCGCATCCTTGGCCACGATGAACTTATCGCTGTCGAGGATGTCATAGACGTTCAGGGTGTTGACCAGAGCAGTCTTCACACCGGGGATGTTGCGGGCGGACTTGATGATCTTCTCATCATTTTCGGCCAGCACCAGCAGCACCTTCTTCTCCGCGCCGAGCGCGGTGAGCATGGCAGCGATCGTCTTGGTCTTGATCTCTTCGACTGCCAGACCTTCCACGACCATCATTTCCTCGGCAGCCACCTTGGAGGAGAGTGCCGACTTCATGGCCAGACGGCGCACCTTCTTGGGGAGCGCGTAGCGATACTCGCGGGGCTTGGGGCCCAGCGCGATGCCGCCGTGGATCCACTGCGTGGCACGGGTGGAACCCTGACGGGCGTGACCGGTGCCCTTCTGACGCCACGGCTTCTTGCCGCCGCCGCTCACTTCGGAACGGGTGAGGGTGGACTGGGTGCCCTGACGCTGATTGGCGAGATAATTGACAACGGCGCTGTGCAGCACGGTCGCATTGGGCTCGATGCCGAAGACGGCCTCGTTCAGCTCGATGGTGCCGGACTGGGTGCCTTTCATGTCATAAACAGATACGGTAGGCATACTTTTTCCTCCTTCCCTTAGGCCTTCACGCTGTCGATGAGAACGACGACGCTGCCCTTGGCGCCGGGGAGGGCGCCGCGCACGGCGATCAGGTTGTTCTCCGCATCGACCTTGACCACGTCGAGGTTCTGAACGGTGACACGCTCACAACCGAGGTGGCCGGCGGCTTTCATGCCCTTGAACACACGGGACGGGGACGAGCAGGCGCCGAGAGAACCGGCGTGACGCGCGACCGGGCCGCTGCCGTGGGTCTCCTTCAGACGGCCGTGGTTCCAGCGCTTCACAACGCCGGCATACCCCTTGCCCTTGCTGGTGCCGATCACGTCGATGTGATCGCCGGCCGCAAAGGTGTCCGCCTTGATGATGTCGCCGACGTTCAGGCCTTCGCAATCGTCAAAGCGGAACTCGCGCAGCGTACGCTTGGGCGCCACATCCGCCTTTTCGAAATGGCCCTTCATGGGTTTGGTCAACGCTTTGGCGGAGATATCGCCAAAACCGACCTGGACGGCCGCATAGCCGTCGTTTTCCACCGTCTTCTTCTGCACGACCACGCAAGGGCCGGCTTCGACGACGGTCACCGGAACGACATTGCCCTTTTCGTCAAAGATCTGGGTCATGCCGATCTTCTTTCCGATGATGCCTTTTTGCATTTTCCTCTACCTCCTTGGTTATTGGTTGGCGTTTGCCAACATGACCTCGCTTTGCGGATTTCGGGAACCGTGCGGTTCCCCGATCTGGCTGCGGGTTTACAGCTTGTTCTCGATCTCCACGCCGGCGGGGAGTTCAAGCCCCATAAGGGCCTCAACTGTTTTGTTAGACGGTCTGAGAATGTCGATCAGACGCTTGTGGACGCGGGACTCGAACTGCTCGCGGGAATCCTTGTACTTGTGCACGGCGCGCAGGATGGTGACAACTTCCTTTTCGGTCGGGAGCGGCACCGGCCCGGACACGCGCGCGCCGGTACGGCGAGCGGTCTCCACGATCTTAGCGGCGGACTGATCCACCAGCTGAGCATCGTAGCCCTTGATACGAATACGAATTTTTTCCTTGACTGCCACTGAAAAACGCCTCCTTAAAATTTTTGAGTTGGCGGGCGACGCCGAAACCGCACACTCTGCCGGGTGTTTCTTTTGCCCCGGAGAAAAAACCGGATACTTGGGTGAGATCAAGTCCCGGTACGGTCACAGCGCCCTGCAAGCCTTCACGGCAAACGGAACCTGTCGCAACACAGGTGTCCCCGCATCGCCGTTCCTTGCAGTTATCTCTTGTCGCCCGGTTTAAAATCGGACATACTCCGCGGAAAAACCGGCCACACAGGCCGCAACCTCCCGCATCATCGCATATCGTTGCAGTCTCACGCGTGATGGACAAAGGGGCATAATACACCCCTTGACATACGCGTGCTTGATTATCATACTATACTTCATCGCAAATTGCAAGTGTTTTTTTCAAAAAAAAGAAAAAATTTTTCGGGAAGCCTTTCGGGGCAAAAAATAAAGCCGGAGATGCTCTCCGGCTTTACTATATACCTTATTATATAGCAGTCTCCAGTGCCTGACCGGATTCCGCCGAGGCGAACGCCGCCTCCATGACCTGCATCACGCGGCGCACCTGCGCGTGGGTGACCAGCTGCGGCTCGCGGCCGTCGATGGCGGCGCAGACGTTGCGGTAGAAATCGTGGACATCGCTTTCGGGACGCTCCACATCGTACTCCTGCAGGGTGATCTCGTCACGCGGGGCCATCGTCTTGGTGATGCCGGCCGCGGTCTGCACCGGCAGGACGTCCTTTTCGTTCCACGCCGTCATGTGGGCGACGTGCGCTTTCTCGCGCCAATCGGTGATGAGGGCGGAGCCGTCCTTGCACTGCAGATAGAAGCGGGGCAGCGCGATGAAATTGTAGGTGCCCACCTCGACATACGCGGTCTTGCCGCCGGCAAAGCGCAGATGCAGCTTGAAGCCGTCGTCCACCTCATCGTTGGTGATGTGGGTGGTCTCGCAGTAGACATGGACGATCTCTTCGGTGATGATCTGCAGGATCTGGTCGATCAGATGCACGCCCCAGTCGAGGATCATGCCGCCGCCGCACGCCTTGGTGCAGCGCCAGTCGCTGGGGATGCCGCGGGAGCCGTGCACGCGGGATTCGATGTTGATGAGTTCGCCGATCTCGCCGCTTTCCACAATTCTTTTCATGGCCAGGAAATCCACGTCCCAGCGGCGGTTCTGGTGCACGGTGAACAGCTTGCCCGAACGGTCGGCCGCGGCGATCATCTCGTCCAGCGCGGCCACGGACATCTCCACCGGCTTTTCGCAGATGACGTTCTTGCCCGCCTCCAGCGCACGGACGACCAGTTCCTTGTGGCAATCGTTGGGCGTGGCGATCGTCACCACGTCCACTGCCGGATCGGCCAGCACGGCCTCGAACGACTCGTAGGCCTTGATCCCACGGGAGCGCGCCAGTTCGCACCGCTCCGGTTTGATATCATAGGTGCCCGCCAGCACGGCCACATCGCTTTTCAGCAGCTGATTGCAATGCCAGCCGCCCTGACCGCCGTACCCGATCACCGCTACGTTCTTCATAGCCTCAATACCTCCAGATGTTTCGTTGCCCAAAAGCATTATAGCGACATTTTCCGAAAAGTCAATATATAAATCGGTTTTTCTTTATTATAGGAGCACCGTCAGGCCAGCCGCGCCGCGATGGCGTCCAAAAACGCGGCGGAATTGACCCCGCGCTTCTCCGGCAGGGTGGAAAGTGCCAGCAGATCCTTGGTCATCACGCCGCTTTCGATGGTGCCCAGCGTGGCCGCCTCCAGACGGTCGGCAAAGGCGCACAGGTCGGCCAGACCGTCCAGCTCGCCGCGCTTGCGCAGCGCGCCCGACCACGCAAAGATGGTGGCGACCGGGTTGGTGGAGGTCTCCTCCCCTTTCAGGTAGCGGTAATAGTGGCGGGTGACGGTGCCGTGCGCCGCCTCGTACTCATACTTGCCGTCCGGCGAGACGAGCACGCTGGTCATCATGGCGAGCGAGCCGAAGGCGGTGGCGACCATATCGCTCATCACGTCGCCGTCGTAGTTCTTGCAGGCCCAGATGAAGCCGCCCTCCGACCGGATGACGCGGGCGACCGCGTCGTCGATGAGGGTATAGAAATATTCGATGCCGGCGGCTTCGAACTGCTCCTTATACTCGGCCTCGTAGATCTCGGCAAAGATGTCCTTGAAGCGGTGGTCGTAGGTCTTGGAGATGGTGTCCTTGGAGGAGAACCAGATATCCTGCCGCAGCGCCAGCGCGTAATTGAAGCAGGCGCGGGCAAAGCTCCTGATAGAGGCATCGGTGTTGTGCATGCCCATCAGCACGCCGGGGCCCTTGAATTCGTGGATGGGGCGGCGCTCCACGCGCCCGTCCGGATAGGTGACGGTCAGCTCCGCCTTGGCGGGGCCGTCCACATACATCTCGCTGCTCTTGTAGATATCGCCGTAGGCGTGACGGGCCAGCGCAATGGGCTTCTTCCACGTCTTGACATTGGGGGTGACGCCCTCGACCAGAATGGGAGAGCGGAACACAGTGCCGTCCAGCATGGCACGGATGGTGCCGTTGGGGCTCTTCCACATCTCGTGCAGTTTATATTCGTCCATCCGCTGGGCGTTGGGGGTGATGGTGGCGCACTTGACGCCGACGCCGTACTTTTTGATGGCGTTGGCCGCGTCCACCGTGACCTGATCGGCCGTCTCGTCACGATAGGGCAGGCCGAGATCATAATACTCGGTCTTCAGATCCACGAACGGCTCGATGAGCTTTTCCTTGATGCTCTTCCAGAGCACACGGGTCATCTCGTCGCCGTCCATCTCCACCAGCGGGGTCGTCATTTGAATTTTTGCCATGCGGATCATCCTTTCCGACAGATGAAATTAACATATCTATGATACCGCGTTCGACCGGTTTTGTCAATGCGTTTCGGGGATTTTGTGCGGTAAAATGCCGCGTTTTTGTAAAATATACATTAAATTATACGTTCCGTAAATATCCCCCGGCGCATAAAAAGCGCCGCCCCCGGTAAAGGGGCGGCAAAACAGTCAGTCTTTGGGGGCGATCACGGCGATGCCGAGGTCGGCCAACTGATCCGCGTCCACCGCGGAGGGGCAGTCGGTCATCGGCTCGGTCATATTCTGCACCTTCGGATAGGCCACCACGTCACGCAGCGTGGGGGCGCCCAACATCTGCATGACCAGACGATCGAGGCCGATGCCCATGCCGCCGTGCGGGGGCGCACCGTATTTGAACGCGTTGGTGAGGAAGCCGAATTTGAGCTGCGCCTCCTCGTCCGACAGGCCGAGCGCCCGGAACATATGTGCCTGCAACTCGGGATCGGTGATGCGGATGGAGCCGCTGGCGAGCTCGATGCCGTTGAGCACGAGGTCATACGCCTTGGCGAAGACCTTGTCCGGTTCGGTGTCGAGATAGGGGATGCACTCGTCCATCGGGGAGGTGAAGGGGTGGTGCATGGCGTCGTAGTGCTGCGTCTCGTCGTTCCACTCGAAGAAGGGGAATTCGGTGATCCACAGCAGGTTATAGCCGGAGCGCGGGATGTTCAGGCGGTTGGCCAGTTCCAGACGCAGGGCGCCCAGCACCGGCAGGGTGACCCGCGCCTTATCGGCCACGATGAGCACCACGTCGCCCTCTTCGGCGCCCGCTGTCTTCAGCAAGGCGGCCATCTCCTCTTCGGACATGAATTTCGCAAAGGAGGAGGCGATGCCTTCGGGGGTGAGGCGCACCCACGCGAGGCCCTTGGCCCCGATGCCGCGCACCATTTCGGTGAGCTTGTCGATCTCCTTGCGGGTGAGGACGGACACCGCGCCTTTGGCGGTGAGGCAGCGCACCGTGCCGCCCGCCTCCAGTGCGGAGGTGAACACGCCAAAGCCGCAGCCGCGCACCGTGTCGGACAGGTCGATCAGTTCCATGCCGAAGCGGGTGTCCGGCTTATCCGAGCCGTAGCGCTCCATGGCGTCGGTGTATTTCAGGCGGGGCAGCGGCATGGGGATATCCACGTCCAGCACCTTTTTGAAGAGGGTCTTCATGAAGCCCTCGCCCATCGCCAGCACGTCCTCCACATCCACGAAGGACATCTCGATGTCGATCTGGGTGAATTCGGGCTGGCGGTCGGCGCGCAGATCCTCGTCGCGGAAGCAGCGGGCGATCTGCATATAGCGGTCGAAGCCCGCCACCATCGAAAGCTGCTTGTAAAGCTGCGGGGACTGCGGCAGGGCGTAGAATTCGCCGTTATGTACACGGGAGGGCACCAGAAAATCGCGCGCGCCCTCGGGGGTGGACTTGATGAGCATGGGGGTCTCGATCTCCACGAAGCCCTGCTCGTCGAAATAGTCGCGGGTGACCTTGGCAATGCGGTGGCGCAGCAGCAGATTCTTCTGCAGGTCGGGACGGCGCAGGTCAAGATAGCGGTATTTCAGGCGGGTGAGTTCCGCCGTGTTGGAGTCGGCCACGATCTCGAAGGGGGGCGTCTCCGCCTTGTTCAGGATGCGCAGTTCGGCCACGGCGATCTCGATGTCGCCGGTGGGCAGATCGGGATTCTTGGAGGAGCGGATGCGCACGGTGCCCCGCGCCGCCACGACGAATTCGCTGCGCAGCGTGAACGCCTTATCGAACACGGCGCGGTCGGTGTCGTCGTCAAAGGCGAGCTGCACGATGCCGGTGCGGTCGCGCAGGTCGACGAAAATGAGTTGTCCCAGATCGCGCTGGCGCTGTACCCAGCCGAACAGGGTGACCTCCTGCCCTTCGTTGGCGGCGCGCAGTTCGCCGCAGTAGCAGGTGCGTTTCAGACCTTGAATGGTTTCCATACTGATCCCTCTTTTATTTCAATTTCCCGAACAGGCCGTCCAGTGCGGCCGTTTCATTTTTACCGTCCCCGTTCAACGCCATCTCGCCGAACAGATCGGTGAGATCGGCCAACTGACGGTCGATGGATTTGTTGGACAGGGTGGTGTAGAGGCTGTCGTCCAGCGCGATCTCCTCGGTCTGGCCGTTGGCCATGTCCTTGAGCTGCGCGCGGCCGGCGGCGAGTTCGTCGTCCCCCACCACGATGACCCAGCGCGCGCCGATCTTGTCGGCGTATTTCATCTGTGCCTTCAGCCCGCGGCCGACCAGATCGGTCTCCACCGAGACACCGCCCTGGCGCAGACCGTCCGCGATCTCGAAGCAGCGGCGCACGGCGGCGTCGCCCATCGGCGCAAGGTACAGTTCACAGCGGGTCTGTTCCGGGAAGGGGGCGTGGATCGCCTCCATCACCAGCAGCAGTCGTTCCAGTCCCATGCCGAAGCCCAGCGAGGGGGTGGCGGGGCCGCCCAGTTCCTCCACCAGTCCGTCATACCGGCCGCCGCCGCAGACCACGGCCTGCGCGCCCAGCGCGTCGGAGACGAATTCGAACACGGTGCGGGTGTAATAGTCGAGCCCGCGGACGATGTGGGTGTCCAGCTCGTAGCCGATGGAGGCGGCGTCCAGACAGGCTTTGACGCCCTCGAAATGGGCGCGGCAGTCGTCACACAGATAGTCGATCATCACCGGCGCTTCGGCGGCGATGGCGGAGCAGACGGGCGACTTGCAGTCGAGGATGCGCATGGGGTTGCGCTCCAGACGGCCGAGGCAGGTCTCGCACAGTTCGCCGGTGTGACCCTCGAAATAGGCCTTGAGCGCCTTGTGATATTCCGCGCGGCAGGTGGGGCAGCCGATGGAGTTGATGTGCAGGCTCACCCCGGTGATGTTCAGCATATCCAGCACGCCCTTGGCCAGCGCGATGACCTCGGCGTCGGCCTGCGGCTGCGCCGCGCCGAAGCACTCCACCCCGAACTGGTGGAACTCGCGCAGGCGGCCGGCCTGCGGCTTTTCATAGCGGTAGCAGGAGGTGAGATAGGCCACCTTGGCGGGCAGCGCGTCGTTGTTGAGGCTGTGCTCGAGCAGGCAGCGGGCCGCACCCGCAGTGCCCTCGGGACGCAGTGTGACCGAGCGGCCGCCCTTGTCCTCGAAGGTGTACATCTCTTTCTGCACCACATCGGTCGTCTCGCCTACCGAGCGCAAAAACAGCTCGGTGTGCTCGAAGACGGGGGTGCGGATCTCGCGGTAGCCGAAATTTTTGGCCACCGAAAGGCAGGTCTGCTCGATGTGCTGCCATTTGGCGCTTTCGGCGGGCAGCACGTCCTGTGTGCCGCGCGGCGCCTTGGTGAGAATAGCCATGGGAAATATGTCCTTTCTGTTTCAGATATGAGGACAGGGGCAGACGATGCCGCCCGCCCCCGATCGTATAGCCGAAGAGAACCGAGCCCCGACCGGGTTCGGCTATCTTCGGCTATGTCCGGTCAGTTGTTGCGCACGATGTCGCGCCAGTCGAGATCGCCCCGCTCCAGACCGTGGATGAGCACCTCGGCGGTGGCGATGTTGGTGGCGACGGGAATACTGCGCACGTCGCACAGACGCAGGATATCCGCCTCGTTGGGCTCGTTGGCCTTCACGGTGAGCGGATCGCGGAAGAAGAGCAGCATATCGATCTCGTCGCAGGCGATGCGTGCGGAGATCTGCTGGCTGCCGCCCTGCCCGCCGCTCATGTAACGGGTGATCTCCAGTCCGGTCGCTTCGGCGACCAGCTTGCCGGTGGTGCCGGTGGCGCACAGGTTATGGCGGCTCAACACGCCGCAGTAGGCGATGCAGAACTGCACCATCAGTTCCTTTTTGGCATCATGGGCGATCAGGGCAATATTCATGATCGGTTCCTCTCTTTCGCAATTTTACGGGGTGAAAAACGTTACATTCTTTGCAGATCCGGCAGCGGCACATATTCGCCGCACAGGCGCCGGGCGATGTTGTTGAAGCAAAACACCGCCTCGCCCTTTTCGGGAAGCGGGCAGCCGTTGGCCCCCGCGATGGTGATCCTTTCGTCTTCGGGGATGACACCCAGCAGTTGGATGCCCGCTGTATCGATCACGCGGTCAAGATCCGGCATCTTGCCTTGCAGCACGGGCATCACCCGCAGCCGGTTGACGATCAGCCGCGCGGGGATGTCCCGCTCGGCGAGCAGCTCGCCCACCACCCGGGCATCGCGGGCACAGATCATATCCGGTGTGGTGACGACCAGCGCACTGTCCGCCGCGCGCACCGCCGTTTCAAAGCCCGGACCGGTGCCGGCGGGGCAGTCGATAAAGACGAAGTCGTAATGCTGGGCAAAGCCGCGGCAGAGCCGCCGCAGGTCACCGGGGGAGCAGAGCCCCTCCAGCCGGGCGGGAGCGGGCAGCAGGGAAAGCCCCTCACAACAGGCGGCGGGATAGACCGCACGGATCGGCTCACAGTGACCGGCAAACACATCCGACAGGTCGAATACGATCTCCTGACCGATGCCCAGCAGGAGATCCAGACTGCGCAGTCCGGCATCGCCGTCGATCAGCAGCACCGACGCACCCGCCCTGGCCAGCGCATAGCCCAACCCGGCCGACAGCGTGGATTTACCGGCGCCGCCTTTGCCGGAGGTCATGACCGTGATCCGTCCCATGGCTTCTCCTTTCCCGTACGCGCCACTGCCCGCACGAACCTATATTAAAATCATTGTACCACACTTTTTTTCATTCGTAAACTGTTTTTTGCCCGGATCGGCGAATTTTTCAAAAAAATGCCGTTCAGGGGAGCAAACGGCCGAACGGCGTGTCGGTCGCGCTGGTGGCCGACACGTTGAAATAGGCGTCCAGCACCTGCCGCCCCACCCATGTGGAGGCGCCGGAGGTGCCGTTTTCCAGCACCACGGCGATGGCCACCTCGGGGTTATCCACCGGCGCATAGGCGATGAACACGCCGTGGTCGGTCCTCTTGGGCGAGACCTGCGCCGTGCCGGTCTTACAGGCGACGGTGTAGGGCGCGCGGCTGAAATAGTAGGAGGCGGTGCCGGACCGTCCGACGGCGACCATGCCGCGCCGCACCGTGTCGATCGCCTCCTGCGAAAGGGTCAGCCGCCCCTCCACCTGCGGCTCGTAGCTTTCGGCCACGGTGCCGTCATAAGAGAGCAGGCTGTGCAGCAGATGGGTGCGGTAGCGCACCCCGTCGTTGGCCAGCGTCATGGTGTAGGCCGCCAGCTGGATGGGGGTGAACAGGTTGTCCGACTGGCCGATGGCGGCACCGGCGGTGTCCGCCGCCGACCACACGCTGCCCACCGCTTCGCTGTGGGCGGGGCCGGCCAGCACGCCGGCGATCTCGCCGACCTCGATACCGGTCTTCTGCCCCAACCCGTACTGCACCGAGTAGGCGTTCATCTTGTCGATCCCCAGCGCGATGCCGGTCTCGTAAAAATAGATGTTGCAGGATTTCTGCAGGGCGGTGACCACGTTCAGTGCCCCGTGGTGCCCCATACAGTGCAGCACCAGCCCGCCGCCCGCGAACCGGCGGTAGGCATAGGTGCAGGTGAAGGTGGAGGTGGGGGTGATGATCCCTTCGTTGAGCGCGGCGAGTGCCACCCCCGGCTTCATGGTGGAGCCGCAGGCGAAGGCGCCGTTGAGTGCGCGGTTGAACAGCGGCTTATCCGGGTCGGCCAGCAGTGCGGCGTAATTCTCCGTGTAGGTGGTAAGATCGTAGCCCGGCCAGGAGGCCGCGGCCAGCACGCCGCCGTCGGACACATCCAGCACCACCACCGCGCCGCTCGAGACATCGTGCCCGTTGAGCTTATTTGTCGGCAGTTTGCGCAGGTCGGTGATCTTTTCCTCCAGCGCCTGCTGCGCGGCGTCCTGCAGGGCGGTGTCCAGCGTGAGCACCACCGTGTGGCCGGGGGTGGGCGCTTGCGTCTCCTGCGAGTCCACCACCGTGCCGGTGTGGTCCTTTGTCAGCACGCGGGTGCCGGCGGTGCCGCGCAGTTCGCGCTCAAACGCCGCCTCCACGCCGCTCTTGCCCAGTGTATCGTTGAGCGCGTAGCCCTGATCCTTCAGCGCGGCGTAATCCTCCGCGTACATCGGCCCCACCGTGCCGATCAGGTGGGGGGCCGTGGTGCCGCAGACATAGTCGCGCACGGCGGCGGTGCGGATATCCACGCCGGGATAGCGGTCGGTTTGTTCGGAAATGGCATAGGAGGTCTCCTTCGAGACCTCCGAAGAAAACACATAGGGGTTGAATGCCGTGAATTCGCGGATCTCCATCTCATACTGCACCCCGGCCAGCAGCCGCTGTGCGGCGGGGGCATAGTTCTCCAGACGGTAGCGCGCGATAAGTGCCGCCATGCAGTTGTCGGCGGTGGCATACTCCGCCAGGCGCAGCATCTTTTTCAGCGCCGCCACGCTGCTCTCCCGGTCGGCCGCAAACGCATAGGGTGCCTCGCCGGTGATGGGCAGGGTGTCGTTCCACCGCTCCCCGGCCGACGTCATCAGCGCCGTAAGCGACAGGATGAGGTCGTTCTGCCGTGTCCGGGCAGACTCGCTCGTCCCGGTGGGGAAATAGTTGTAATCGAACACCACCGTCCAGGCGGTGCGGTTGACCACCAGCGGGGTCAGGTCGCGGTCCAGTATCTCCCCGCGGGAGGCGGCGATGGGCAGGGTCAGCGTGGAGCCGCCCTGTGCCCGGGCGGCATATTCCTCGTGCTGCACGATCTGCACCCGGTACAGCCGCACGGCAAACACCGTGAACACCACTAAAAACAGTACGATCAGCACGATCGGCCGCCGCACGGACAGGCGCGATTCTCTGGCTCGGTCATCCACCGGGGCGGCCTCCTTTCAATGTGGGGGTATGTTTTCGGAACGTGGGGGCAGGTTTTCGGAACTCAGTGCAGAAGCCAATGTGCGGCCAATCGCACCAATCCGTAGATCGGCAGCGCCAGCACCAGTGTGTAGAGGGCGCAGGGGAGCATGGTGTGGCAGAGCAGCCACACCGCGCCTGCGCGGCCGGGCAGCAGGCAGAAAAAGATCCAATCGAGCAGCAGCGCCAGCACCGTGGAGCCGGTGTGGAGCAGCAGGGCGGACAGCCAGTTGTTGCGCAGCAGCAGACGGGCCAGCAGGCCCACCGTGCAGCCGATCAGCAAAAACAGCAGGGCCCCCGCCCCGAACAGCCGCTCAGAGGTGAGGTCCCACAAAAGGCCGGCGGCCGTCCCGACCGCCGCGCCGCCTGCCGGACCGGTGAACATGGCCACCGACACCGTCAGCGGAAGCAGCAGCAGCGGCCGCCCGCCGCCGATGACGGGAAATCCGTGCGGCGCCGCCTGCCACAGAGCGAACAGGAACACCATTGCGCCGTAGACCAGTACGGCGCGCACACGCGGGTCGAGCGGCAGACGGGCGTGACGTTTTTTTGCGGATCCTGCCATATGTCAGTCCTCCGCCCCGTCAAAGCCTATGATGACGAACACGTCCGACACGCCGGAGACATCGGCGAACGGGCGCAGCACCGCCGACAGCGACAGGCCGTCGGATTCGGCGTAAACCTCGGTCAGCTCCCCCACCAGCAGGCCGGCGGGGTACCGTCCGTTGCCGTAGGTGACCACGATATCCCCCGCCGCGGCACCGGCGGTGCGATCCAGCCGTTCCATGCGCAGCAGCCCCTGCTGCGCCAGTGCGGGAGTGTTGCCGGTGATGCCGTGATCCCGTGTGCGGCTGACATAGACGCTCACCGGCGCCTGCGGGTCGAGCAGGGTGCGCACCCGGGAGGAGGAAAGCGCCGTCTCACACACCACCCCGACCACGCCGTTCGGCGTGATGACGGGGTCGCCCTCTTCCACACCGGAGGAGGTGCCGGCATTGATGGTGAAATCGTTGTAGCTGCCCGCCGGATCCATCGCAATGACACGGGCGTCGACGAACTGATAGTCGGGATGCTGTTCCTTGAGCTCCAGATAGTTGCGGTAGAGCTCATTTTCCCGGCGCAGCTCGTCCAGCTCCACCTGCCGCTCCCGCAGCTCGTTCACCTCGGCCTGCAGCTGTTCGTTTTCCCGGCGCAGCGTGCCGCCGTCGGTGAACAGACCGAGAAAACTGTCGAACCCGTCGGAGATGCGGCTCGCCAGCGACTGGAACGGCGTGACGATCACACCGGCTATCTTTTCCGGAATAGAGGCAACGCCGCCTGTAGAGGCGGCGTAGACCATCATGCCCACGAGCAGGGCGGCGACCAGCACCAGCACCCGGAACGTGAGGCTTTTAAAGAATTCTTTCAAGCGATCGCCGCCTCCTTTCGTCTGCGGTCTTCAGGAAAAAACGGTTTATCGGTTGAAATGCGAGCAGAACGCATCGACCTTGCCGGAATCCAGGCACATACCGGTGCCTTTGGCCACGCAGTCGAGCGGGTCTTCCGCCACATGGACGGTGATACCGGTCTCGCGGCTGATGAGCGTATCCAGCCCGCGCAGCAGCGCGCCGCCGCCGGTGAGCATGATGCCGTTGTCGATGATATCGGCGGAAAGCTCGGGAGGCGTGCTGTCCAGCGTGAGACGGATGGCATCCACGATGATGCTGATCGGATCGGCAAGTGCCTCGCGCACCTCGCTCGAACGGATCGTGATGCTCTTGGGCAGACCGTCGAGCAGGTTGCGGCCCTTCACCTCCATGGAGTGCTCCTCCTCCTCGCAGGGGAAGGCGGAGCCGATGGAGATCTTGATATCTTCGGCGGTGCGTTCACCGATGAGCAGGTTGTACTTCTTCTTGATGTAGGAGATGATCGCCTCATCAAAATCGTCGCCCGCCGTGCGCACCGAGCACTTGTTCACGATGTCGCCCAGCGAGATGACGGCCACCTCGGAGGTGCCGCCGCCGATATCCACCACCATGCAGCCGGCGGGGTCCTCCACCTTGAGGCCCGCACCGATCGCGGCGGCCATCGGCTCGTCGATCAGCTTCACGTCCTTGGCGCCGGCCTCCTCGGCCGAATCCTCCACCGCGCGGCGCTCCACCTCGGTGACACCGGAGGGGATGCAGACCAGCAGACGCGGGCGGGAGAAGATGGACGGATGCACCGCCTGCTTGATGAAATAGCGCAGCATGACGGAGGTGACGTCAAAGTCGGCGATGACGCCGTCCTTCAGCGGCCGCACGGCGGTGATGGAGCCGGGGGTGCGCCCGATCATGCTCTTGGCGGCGTCGCCCACCGCTTTCACGCTCTTGTTGCGCTCGTCCAGCGCCACCACGGAGGGTTCACGCTTGACGATGCCCTTGCCCCGCACATACACCAGCGTGTTGGCTGTGCCGAGGTCGATACCGATATCCCGATTGAAAAACATAAAATGATCTCCTTCCATTCGCTTGAGGCGAACGTATTTTTTCACACACTTGACCAGTATAATTATATTATATACGATGCCGGACGATTTTCAACCGAAAACTGTCGATTTTTGCGAAAATTTCATAATTTCATGGAATTGCCTCAAAATCGGCGCAGAAAGTGGTATAGTTTTGCGCCGGAAAGCCCCATCACGGTGTAAAAATCGCCCTGTATCCCTTGGACATAGCGCATCCCCGTGCCCTGCACACCGTAGGCACCGGCCTTGTCCATCGGCTCACCGGTGGCGATGTACTCCGCGATCTCCTCCCCCGTCATGGGGAAGAAGGTGACGTCCGCGGCGTCGGTAAAGCCCTCCGACCGGCCGGGCGCGCACACCCACACCGCCGTCAGCACCCGGTGGGTGCGCCCCTGCAGACGGCGCAGCATGGCGGCGGCCTGCGCTTCGTCCGCCGGCTTGCCCAGCACCTCGCCGTCGATCCACACCGAGGTGTCCGCTCCGATGACGGTCTCCTCCGGGTGGGCGGCGAACACGGCCTCTGCTTTGGCGCGGGCGACCGCCTGCACCGCCAGTTCGGGCGGGAGCGTGCGGTCGATGGGCGGCTCCGCATCGTCCGGTGCGGGGCAGACGGTGAAGGGGATGCCCGCCATGCGGCAGATCCCCCGCCGCCGCGGGGAGCCCGAAGCCAACAAGTAATTTTTCATCCGTATCACATCCTTGTATATTATATTAAGCGCTTTTTTGCCGCTTGTCAATTGACTTTTTCACTCCATATGCGGTATAATGGGACAAACACGAAAAGTGAGGCGCTTTTTATGGTCACGATACCGCAAAACCGCTCGGAGCAGCAGCTCATTTACAAATCCGTCGACGGGCGGGACATCCCGCTGCTGTTTTATCCGCCGACAGTCGAAAAGTTCGACCGGGCACCGCTGTGGGTGCTGATCCCCGGCGGCGGCTGGTCGAAAAGCGAGGCCGAGAGTATGTACGGCATGGGGCGCGCCGCCGCCGAGGCACTGCGCGCCGAGGGGTTTGCCGTGGCCGCTCTCTCCTATCGCAACAACCGCGATGACGGGGTGAATATGCGCGCCATGGTGGCCGATATCTTCGACGGCACGGCCTATCTGGCCAAATATGCCGCGGTGTTGGGGCTCGACCCCACCCGCTTTTATTCCTCCGGCCACTCGGCAGGCGGCCATCTGGCGCTGCTGCTGGCCTACGCCCCCTGTGACCTTCTGGCCGCCGAGCGGGTGTATGACGACCCGTTCGCGGTGCGCGCCTCGGCGCCCATGTCGCCGCCCACCGCGCTGACCAAGGGCAACCCCTGCCCCGGACTGCGATTCGGGGTGGAGCACCTGTTTGTGGGCTGCACCGATGAGGACTACGCGCTCTGCAGCCCGCAGTGGTGGGCCGAGCAGGGACACGGCGTGGCCAGCATCATCGCGGTGGGGTCGTCGGACGATCTGGTGTTCCCCGAAAACGGGCAGCGCCTGTGCGAGACGCTGACGGCGGCCGGTGTGAAGGCCGAACTGCTCGTCTCCCAAGACGGCGGCCACTGCTTCGAGCCCATCAACGCCCCGTCCTCCTCGCC
>JAZRVU010000079.1:0-6722 GCA_045599305.1 Acutalibacteraceae bacterium
TGATCCTTTTTTCCAGCCGGGAAATATAGCTCTGGCTGATGCCGAGGTCGTCCGCCACCTCCTTCTGCGTCCGCTCCTTCCTCCCGGCGAGGCCGAAGCGCTCCTCGATAATGCGCTTTTCCCGCTCACTGAGCCGGGAGAGGGCGTCATAGAGGGCGGTGCGGTCGGCATCCTCCTCTAAATTGCGCCCTACCTCCTCGCCGTCCGTGCCCAGCACGTCCGAGAGCAGCAGTTCGTTGCCGTCCCAGTCCACGTTCAGCGGCTCGTCGATGGAGACCTCCCCCTTTTGCTGACTGCATTTGCGCAGGTACATTAAAATCTCGTTTTCGATGCAGCGGGAGGAATAGGTGGCCAGTTTGATCCCCCGGGCGGGACAGAAGGTGTTGACCGCCTTGATGAGCCCGATGGTGCCGATGGAGATGAGATCCTCAATCCCCACGCCGGAGCTGTCGAATTTGCGGGCGATATAGACCACCAGCCGCAAATTGTGGACGATCAGTTCCTGCCTCGCGGCGGCGTCCCCCCGCTCCAGACGGGCGAATACCGCCTGCTCCGCCTCGGCGGACAGCGGCGGCGGCAGCGTGTCCGCCCCGTTTATGTAGTGGATGCCCTGCCGCCAAAACAGGTGACGGATCAGGCGGCTGATACACCAGGACCACACGTTCATGTCGGTGACCATTCCTTTCTGTCGGATAACTGCACATTTGTCGTCAGATGCGGGCCGATCAGCGCCCCGTACTCTCCCGCCAGCGGCTGCGCCGACACCGCCACGAAGGCACCGGTGACGTCCCATTCCCGCCCGTTTCGGCGCAGGGTGAGGCGGTCGGGGCGAAAAGCGGGCAGAAAGCCGCTGCCCCCCACCGAGGAAAAGGGCACCGCCCGGGCGCCGGGGGGCAGTCCCTCCCGCCACGCGGCATCCACCAGCCCCGCCAGCGCGGCATAGTCCGCCACCGCCACCGGCGCACCGGAAAACGGCTCCGCCAGTTCGTTGCCGGTATCGTAGAGGGCGCGCAGGCAGGCGGTGCGGCCGTTCCGCTCCACCGTAAGCGTCCATTCGCCGCCGGGCATCGACCGGGCGCGCGTGAGCCGTGTGAACAGACACATGGCGGCATAGGCCGCACCGGTGAGGGCGATGAGCAAAAGCGGCGGGATGTCGCAGTAGACCACCCCGTTGACCACCATCAGCCCCTGCGGCGCGGCGAGCCACCACACCGCCATGGCGACCCCCGCCACCGCGGCCGAAAGCACGAACAGCACCGCCGTGCGGCGCCACAACTGCCGCCGTCCGAAAGAGATGGCCACCATGGCCAGCGCCATGCCCGCCTTGACCGCCACCGACGCCCACGCGGGCAGATCGGGCAGCAGCACCACCGCACAGCAGGCGGCACCCGCCGCCGAGCCGACCGTCAGCCGCCACCCCCGCCGCGGGATGCGCAGCAGACGCGCCTCGGCGTGCAGCAGCAAAAAGTCGATCACCCAGTTGACGGCCAACAGCACGTCAAAATAGATCACCATGCGCCCGCCCCCGTTTCCTGACTGATCATACCACCTGCGGCCGGCATTTTTTGCCGAATGGGGGCAGGCATATAAAAAAACAGCCGGAGCCAATGCTCCGGCTTGATACGGTCTTTAAGGTTGTTCATCGTCCGCTGTGAGTGAGGGGTACTGCTTGTGCAGTTCTTTCACATATTTCCGCGGGGACAGTCCCTTCGCTTTCTTGAAAGCGTAGCTGTAATAACTTTGCGAACCGAATCCGCATTCGAGCGCGATCTCGGTCAGGGTGAGTGTGGTGTTCGTCAGCAATTCGATGGATTTTTGAATGCGCTTTTCTTCCACATATCTGTGAAGCGTGACCCCCGTCTTTTGCAGAAAAACCGTGTGCAGATAGGTCGGGCTGAACGCCACATGGTCGGCGATCGCTTTTAAACTCAGATCCCGCGTGAGATCCTCACGGATATAGTTCTTTACGGCGGTGATGACGCTGCTCTGCGGGCTTTGCAGCCGCTGCGCGGAGATCCGGGCCTCCCGGTCCAGATCGTACACCAAACGCAATATCATGCTGTGGGCAAGGAGCATATCCGTTTCGCTTTTCGATTGACACAGCGAGACGATCTTTTCAAATGTGTCGCCGTAATTTTCGGCATCGGTGATCGGTATGTATTCCGGAAGACGCATGAGCGTTTCGTAAAGTGGGCCGCTTTCGATCTGCAAATGCAGATAACGGCAGGAAAAGGGCAGTTTGGTATACCGCACCTGTCCCGGTTTGGCGCATATCACCATGTGGGGGCGGATCTCCTTTTGCCGGGCGTCGATGAACGAAACACCGCCGCTTTCAATCGGCAGTTCGATCTCAAAATACGATACCGTCCTCGGCAAGGTCAGGCCGTCTTTTTTGTAAAGCAGGCGCGACCGGTAGATCGAGGCATGGACGATTTGGGGCAATATCAGTTTTTCCATCATGCTCACCATAATATTTCTAATAAAATCCATAACATTTTGATAGTATTGCAGTAGTATTTATTATACAATACAATCAAGCCAAAGTCAAATACGGTTTGGAGGAAAGACATATGACGACATTTGAAGTGGAAAACCACGCACCGAGTTATCTGCCGGACGGCGAATGGAAGCTGGTATGGAGCGACGAATTTGACGGTCCGGAACTCGACCGCACGAAATGGGATTTCCGTCTGGCGTTTTGGGGGAAAGAAAACCCCGCGTACACCGATCAGGGCATCCGATTCGACGGCCACAGCAACATTGAACTGCACCGCACCGAAAGGGACGGATGCTATGTGTCGCCCCAGCTGCAGACCGGCAGTCTCTCGTTCGACATTCCGAAAACAGTGGACAAAAATCCGTGGACGGATAACGAAACGGCGTTCTGGCCTTTGGGTGAACTGCCGGAGCCGAAATTTATGCACCGTTACGGCTACTATGAATGCCGCTGCAAATTTCAGAAATATCCGGGTGAAATGTGGAGCGCTTTCTGGGTGCAATCACCCAGCATCGGCACCACCTTCGATCCCTCCTGGAGCGGTATTGAAAGCGATATCATAGAATACATCGGGCCGAACTGGGCGACGACCGGCAACATCATGGGCGGTTACAGCACGCATTTCCGTGAGGAGGGCCGCATCCATTACCGCATAGAGGAGACCGAAGGGTATCACTATTTCGGCATGGACTGGTCGCCCGACGGGTATGTGTTCTACATGGACGGCGAAAAGATCAGCGAGACGCACGAGACCGTGTCCCATGTGCCGGAGTTCATCCTGCTCACCACCGAAGTCCACGGATACCGTGCCAAAAAGCCGCTGAAAGTGAACGGCGAATTTGTCGATGACGCGTTCATTGTGGATCACGTGCGTGTGTTTGACCGCGTGAAATAAGAGGCCGTTTTATGAAAATCACCTTTTTGGGTCAGGCGGGGCTGCTTTTCGAGGCCGCCGAAACCACGATCATGATCGACCCCTATTTTTCGGACAGCGTGCGAAAGGTCCAGCCGCAGAATTACCGGCGGACAGCGGTGGACGAGCGAGTGTTTGAGATAAAGCCCGACATCATGATCTTCACCCATAAGCACCTCGATCACTATGACCCCGCCACGGTCGAAAAATTCATTGACAAGACCACCGGCATCACCGTGCTGGCTCCGGGCTCCGTATGGGATGAGG
This sequence comes from Acutalibacteraceae bacterium, assembly GCA_045599305.1. Classification (GTDB taxonomy): domain Bacteria; phylum Bacillota; class Clostridia; order Oscillospirales; family Acutalibacteraceae; genus SIG588. The sequence continues at coordinate 3,678 of JAZRVU010000079.1, forward strand.
TGCGTAAGATCGGCGGAAACAATAACTATGTGCTGTTCAACCGCCACACCTCGTGGTCGCAGGGCGACATCACACTGACGGCGGTGAAAGCGGAACACAGCGACCCGACGCCCATCGGCGTCATCATCGATGACGGTGAGCGGAAATATTACGTCACCGGCGACACGCTTTTCAACGAGGATATCTTTGCGGATATCCCGGACGACATCTTCGCTCTCTTTCTGCCGATCAACGGTGTCGGCAACAATATGAACATGACGGATGCCGCACGGTTTTCCGAGCGGATCGCCCCCGTGCATACCGTCCCGATCCATTTCGGCATGTTCGATTCGATCGAGCCGAATGACTTTCGGTGTGAGAACAAAATCATTCCCGAGATCTATAAGGAGATACGGCTGTGAAAGTGACAGTTATCAAATGCTTCCCCGTGGACTGTTTCCGCACGAACTGGGTGTTTGTGAAAGTGTATACCGATGAGGGCGTGGCGGGTGTCGGTGAGGCCACGCTGGAATACAAAGAAAAAGCGCTGCTCGGTGCGGTGGAGCATATCAAAGAATACCTCGTCGGCAAAGATCCGCTGACCATCGAAAAGCATTTTCACGACATCTACCGCGATGCCTACTGGCGCGGCGGCGCGGTGCTGATGAGCGCGCTTTCCGCCGTGGAAACGGCACTTTGGGACATTCTCGGCAAAACCCTGGGTGTTCCGGTGTATCAGCTCCTGGGCGGCAAGGTGAACGACAAGGTGCGCATCTATGTCAACGGCTGGTTTGCCGGTGCCAAGGAGCCGGAGGAATTCGCCGAAAAGGCGAAGATCGCCGTAAAGCGGGGCGTGACCGCCATGAAATGGGACCCGTTCCAAAAAGCGTATCTGGACATTTCCAACGCCGATCTGAACAAGGCGCTCTGCTGTGTGGCGGCGGTGCGTGAGGCGGTGGGTGACGGGGTCGACCTGCTGATCGAAGGGCATGGCCGGTTCAATGTGCCGACCGGCATCAAGATCGCGAAAGAACTCGAGCCGTTTAAGCCGATGTGGTTCGAAGAGCCCACACCGCCCGACAATCTGGAGGCATTGAAAGCGGTGCGGGATAAATCGCCGGTACCGATCGCGGCAGGTGAGCGGCTCTATACCCTCAAAGCCTATAAGGATCTGTTTGAAATGCGGGCGGCGGATTATATCCAACCCGATATCTCCCATGCCGGCGGCATTATGGAACTGAAAAAGATCGCCGCCGTCGCAGAAACGTATTATATTCCGTTTGCGCCGCATAATCCCTCCGGGCCGGTGGCAAACGCCGCCACTTTGCAGCTTGCCGCCTGCTGCCCGAATTTCAACATCCTTGAGATCATGTACAGCGATGTCGAGTGGCGAAAAGATGTGACGGACGAAGCGCTCACATACCGGGACGGCTGCATCAGCATTCCCGATAAACCCGGCCTCGGCATCGAGATCGACGAGAAGGAATGCCTGAAGCATCCTTATCAGCCGCACACCCTGCGGCATTATACCGGTGCGTTGACCGATATCCGCCCCGCAAAAACCGAATTCTATTTTTAAGGAGATGCGCCCATGAAAACCGCTCTTGTTACCGGCGCCTGCACCAATACCGGTGTGGATATCGTCAACAAGTTTTTGGAAGAGGGATACAAAGTCCTGTTCACCGGCCGCAGTGCCGAAAAGGTCAGAGAGGCCGAAACCGCCTATAAGACTCGCTATCCCTCTGCAGACGTTACCGGGTTTTCGCTTGATGCCCTGCGGGACGACGGTACGGTGGATGAGCAGGGCGTGGCGACGCTGTTTGACGGTCTTGATCAAAGCGGCATCGCGGTGGATACCCTCGTTTTGAATGCCGCCGACCAGGGACTCGGCATGAAGATCTTTGAAAATCCGTTGACGGATTTCATGAAAGTCATCAACACCAACATGACATGGAATTACTGCCTTTGTGAACACGCCGCCCGCAGAATGAAAGAACGGGGCGGCGGATGCATCGTCTTCATCAATTCCAACACGGCTTACCGCGTCATTCCCGACCGCATCGCCTATTCCGCATCCAAAAGCGGACAGCTCGGACTGATGCGGGCACTGGCATTCGATCTCGGGAAATACAATATCCGTGTGAACGCGGTATTGCCCGGCATGATCCGCACCGACCGATGGACGAAAAACCCCGATTTTTACAAAAATGTTCCCTCACGGTTCACGCCGCTCGGCGATGTGGCGGACGGCAAGGATATTGCCGATGCCGTGTGGTATTTCGCCGCCCACGCCAGAAACACCACCGGCGCCGAACTGGTGGTCGACGGCGGCAACACCGTACAGCTTTACCCGATCATCAAAAACGACTGAGAGAAACTGATCTCACCGGCGGCCGAATACACGGAATAAAGAACAAAAAAACAGCTGAAGTCAAGAAGACTGATTCATAAGGAAGTAAAAAACACCTGCCGAAAAGAGAGAGAAATCTCCGATTGGCAGGTGTTTTTGTCTCATACGGTATCAAGCAGGGAAATTATATATAATTTCCGAATAGTGATGTTTGCCCCGCTTGCTTTGCAAGCGACGCGGGCCAAGTGATGTTATGCCTTGCGGCATAATGATGCTTCGCGGCAAAGCCGCAAAGTGATGTGATGTATTCCGCCCACGCCCGCAGGCACATCATTCGGCGAAGGCGAACATCACGCGCGAAGCGCGCATCACGTTCCGCGCAGCGGAACACATCGTTTCGGCGCGTATCAAGGGACTTCAAAAACTTCCTTATCAGCACGCGCCGAATGCTCCGGCTGTTTTGCGCCGTGTATCTTCAGATCTCGTCGTAATCGAGCAGATCCATTTTGATCTCGCGGCCGCATTCAGCGGACTTCATGATGCCGTCGATGATGGCCTGGTTGTAATAGATCTGGCTGGTGGGCACGGGGGCGGTGCCGCCCACGAGGATGGCGTCCACAAAGCTGTGGATCTTCGCATAGAACAGATCCTTGGCCGCGTAGCCGGTGTTCTGCACCAGCGGGATCTCGAATTCGACCTGCGAGGAGCCGACATTC
>JAZRVU010000080.1:0-33574 GCA_045599305.1 Acutalibacteraceae bacterium
CACGGCGATACGGTCGAATCCGTTTTCGTCGGCTACCTTATCAAAGAACGCATAGCGCATCGCCCGGCCGGCCTCTTCGATGCCGCAGTGCCGCCGCTTGGCCTCGCCGGCCACATCCACGTGACTGACGAAAAACGGGACATCGCGCGCCGCACAAAAGGCACGCACCAGTTCCTCATCGCGGTCGGCCTCGGCACCGCGCAGCCCGTGATTCATATGCGCCGCAGCCACAAGGCCAAGACCCTGTGCCTCGCGCAGTTCCAGCAACACCGAAAGCAGCGTCATGGAATCTGCACCGCCGGAGACAGCTACCAACACACGGTCGCCCGCACCGAGCATCCGCTCTTTGCCGATCAGCGACAGGACTTTCTCTTTCAAATCAGCCATCTTGATGCAGTTCCAGCGCGGTAAACTGGGTGAACTCGCCCTGGAAGGCCAGCTTCACGGTGCCCAACTCACCGTGACGGTTTTTGGCCACGATCACTTCGGAGGTACCGACCTCCGCCGTGCTCGGGTCTTCCTTTTCGTTGATGTAATATTCATCACGGTAAAGGAACAGCACTTGGTCGGCATCCTGCTCGATCGAGCCGGATTCACGCAGATCAGCCAGTGCCGGCCGGTGGTTAGCCTTCATCTTTTCCGTGCTGCGGGAAAGCTGTGCGCAAATCAAAATCGGCACGTTCAATTCCTTGGCCATGATTTTTAAGTTACGCGTGATCTCACTGACTTCCTGCACACGGTTATCGGTATGTTTGGCAGACTGCATCAACTGCAGGTAGTCGATGACCACAAAATCCAGTTTTTCCAGGCGGCGCAGGCGCGCCTTCATCTCCTGTACGGTGATGCTGGAGGTGTCGTCGATATAAATGGGCATCTGATAGAGCGCCGTTGCCGCCGCAAACAAGCGCGTCCATTCATCGGCGGTGAGGTTCCCGGTGCGCATTTTTTTCACCGAGACCTTCGCTTCACTGGAGAGCAGACGGTTGGCGATCTGCTCGCGGGACATTTCCAGGCTGAACACCGCCACAGTGCGTCCCTGCCCGGCCACATTGCGCGCCAGATTCAGCGCAAAACTCGTTTTACCCATGCCGGGGCGGGCGCCCACGATGATCATATCCGAGCGGTTCAGGCCGGTGGTGATATTGTCCAGCTGCGAGATTCCGGTGGAAATTCCCATGAGGTCTTTTCCCTCGTCGGAACTCATTTTCACAAAGGTGTCATAAGTGCTGATAATGACGTCCTTGATAGAGACAAGGCCTTTGTTATTCCGCTCCTGGCGGATATCGTAGATCTTCTGCTCGGCGACATCAAATAACTGCTGCACATCCGCGCCGCTTTCCATGGAATCATCCAAAATCTCGCGGCAGGCGTGGATGAGTGAGCGTACCTGTGCTTTTTCCCGTACAATGACGGCATACCGATCGATATTGGCGATGGAAGGCACCATCTGTGCCAATTTCAGCAGATAGGCTTTCCCCTCTTCACCGGCAAAAAAGCCCTCTGTTTTCAGCGCCTCCAGCACGGTAACGAAGTCGATGCTCTCGTTCGCCATCATTTTATCGCACATCACGCGATAGATGGCCCGGTGCTCCGGCAGATAAAAATGCTCTTCCCGCAGGTTTTCAATTTGATTCAGGCTGTTCGGATCCAGCAAAACGGCGCCGAGGATCGCCTGTTCCGCTTCCAGGCTATAGGGCAGATTCAACCCGTCTGCAAACTCTTTGGGACGGGAATTGTTCGTCTGTGCCATAATGAGTGACCTCACATTTGGTTTTTATTCGGAAACCACCACGAAGATCTTGGCGGTGATCCCTGCCGGCAATTTGACCTCCGCCTCATAGGTGCCGTGCGTCTTGACATCGTCCATGCTGATCTTGCGGCGATCCACATCGATCTGGAACTGGGCTTTCAGCATCTCGGCCACCTCTTTGGTGGTAACAGAGCCGAACAGGCGGCCGTTCTGGCCGGCCTTGGCCACGATTTTCACCGACTTGCCGTTAATCTTATCGGCCGCAGCCTGTGCTTCCTTTTTCTCTTCGGCTTTGTGGAATCGCTCGGCTTCTTCTTTGTTTTTCAGTTCATTCATGGCCTGCGCGTCTGCCTCTGCGGCAAGCCCGCGCGGGAACAGGAAATTGCGGGCATATCCGTCGGAAACGGTGACCAACTCGCCTTTTTTCCCCTGTCCTTTCACATCCTGCTTCAATACGACTTTCATATTCATTTACCTCCCGGATAAGTTTACTGTGTTTATTTTGCCATACCGACCTGTGCGGCAAGGGAGCGCTCACGTTCCTCCTGATGGTGGTCGATCGCCGCCATCAGCTTGGCCTTGGCGTCCTCCATCGTCACACCGGCGAGCTGTGCACCGGCCATAGTGATATGGCCGCCGCCGCCGATCGCCTCCATGACCAGCTGCACGTTGAATTCCCCGAACGAGCGGGCAGAGATATTGACCGTGTTATTTTCACGGAACATCGTGAAGGAGGCGTGGATTCCCTTGATGGAAAGGAGTTCATCGGCAGCCTGTGCCGCCGCCACACGCATATCCCCCTCGCCGCTCGCATCGCAGGCGATGGCTGTATTGTGATAGATCTCCGCATGAGAGATGATATCCGACTTTTTGCGATAGGTCTCCATGGTGCCGGTGAACATCCGCTTGACCTCCACCGTATCGGCGCCCAGACGGCGCAGATACGCGGCGGCTTCAAAGGTGCGGACGCCGGTCTTCATCACAAAGCTGCGCGTATCCAGCATGATACCGGACAAAAGTGCCTCCGCATCCAACTGTGTCAGGCGATTGTCCCCCATATACTGCAGCAGCTCGGTGACAAGTTCCGATGCAGAACTGGAGTATGGCTCGTGATAAAAGAGCAGGGCATTGTCGATATAGTCCACCATCTTGCGGTGATGGTCGATCACAGCCACGGAACGTGCCGCATTCAGCAGTTCCCGGCTCTCCACCATTTCACGGTTATGGGTGTCGGTAATGATCAGCAGCGTGTGCTCGGTGAGCATATCCATCGCCTCAGATGCCTCGATGAAAATGCCGCCGCGCCCCGCTTCTTCATAACGGTCGATCAACTCTGTGGCCAGCGTTTTGCTGCGATCGGTCACCACAAAGGCGGCCTTGCCGCAGCCGCGTGCCATCGTGGCCAGCGCCACCGCCGAGCCGAGACAGTCGAGATCGGAGAAGCGGTGCCCCATCACCAGCACCTCGGTGCAGCTGTCAAGCAGTTCCTGCAAAGCGGAGGCGACCACACGCGTGCGCACCTTGGTGCGTTTTTCCACTCCCTTGGACACGCCGCCGTAAAAATCGAATCCGGCGGCCGTCTTGACTGCCGCCTGATCGCCGCCGCGGCCAAGCGCCATTTCCACAGCCTGGCGAGCCAACGCTTCACTTTCGTGAAGGTCATTCCCCTGCCCCACACCGATGGAGAGAGTAACCGCTCCCATATGATCGCCGAATTTCTGTGCACGTACCTGGTCAAGGATACGGAACTTCTGTGCGATCATCTCATCCAACTGACGACGTTCCAATACGATCTGAAACCAGTCATGGTTGTATTTTTTGATGATCCCGGTGCCGCCGGAGACCCAGTCCTCAAGCAGCGTCTCTGTGGCACCGATGATCTGGGCACGCTCACTGTCGCGCAGGGTCTGCGCCACCTCTTCCACGTTGTCTATGTAGACAAGCATGACAGCGGGGCGGCTGAGTTCGTATTCCTTTTCGATCTCGCGGGAATGGGTCACATCCACATAGTAAAGCACATACAGGCTGGCATCGCGGGCACCGATGGCTCCTGCAAATATCTGGTACTGCCTGCCGTTTACCGATACCTCTGTGCAGGCCGTGGTCTCCTGCACCTGCTGCATGGGCATCCCGCCGGTCACAAAACCGACCGACTCGCCATAGGCCTCGGCGCCGTCCAGCACCTGTTCACGGAACACCGCATTATACCACAGGATCTCTCCTTCAGAGGAACAGACGACCGTCGGCAGCGGAAACCGCTCCACCGCGCCGCGCTCCGCGTGATTGAGAGTGGCACCGATCTTGCTCATGTACCGCGCCACATCGCGTTTCAGACGCAGCAGACGCAGCACGGTAAACACCACGATGGCGGCCAGCACGATCAGTTCGCCGCAGAACAAGCGCCAGTCGATGAAAAAGGAGACGGCGGTAAATACCGCCAAAGCGATCAGCGGTACCCAAATTGCCGGAGTTAGGCGAAAAACAGAACGTTTCTTCATGGCATACGGCTCCCTTCGGTAAAATCGGGAAATCGATCAGACATCCATGATGATCGGCAAAATCATCGGACTGCGTTTGGTACGCTGGAAAACCATGCGGGAAAGCTCGTCGCGCACCCGCGTTTTCATGGCCGACCAGTCACTGCGTTCGCTGCAGCATTCCTCCAGCACGCGATAGGTCAGATCGCGTGCCTCCTCAATCAGTTCCTCGGATTCCCGCACATACACAAATCCGCGGGACACGATGTCCGGCCCGGAAATCACATGGCCGGCTGCCTGGTCGATCGAGGCGACCACCACGATCAGACCGTCTTCCGCTAGATGGCGGCGATCGCGCAGCACGATGCTGCCCACATCCCCCACACCAAGGCCGTCTACCAGCACGCGGCCGGCCGGCACCGTACCGGTGACCTCCATTTTCTCGCGGGTCAGTTCCACGATCATGCCGTTATCGGCAATGAGCACGTGCTGACGATCCATACCCATGGCATAGGCCAGTTCGGCGTGCTTTTGCAGATGCTTCTGTTCACCGTGAACGGGAATGAAATACTGCGGCCGGGTAAGGCCCTGGATGATCTTCAGTTCCTCGCGGCAGGCGTGGCCGGAAACGTGTACATCATACATCCGCTCATATACGACCTCGCAGCCGCGCTTGAGCAGTTCATCCACCACGCGCCCCACCATTTTTTCGTTGCCGGGAATGGGATTGGCGGAAATGATGATATAATCATCCGGCCCGACCTCGACCTTGCGGTGGTCGGAGAACGCCATGCGGGAGAGCGCGGACATCGGCTCTCCCTGGCTGCCGGTGGTGATCAGCGTAAGCTGCTCTTTCGGATAACGGTTGATGAGATCGATGTCGATCATCAGCCCCTCCGGGCACCGCAGGTAACCGAGTTCGACGGCGATGGTGACATAATTGAGCATGCTGCGGCCGGAAATGGCCACCTTACGGCCGTCCCGCTCTGCCGCGTCGATGATCTGCTGGATGCGGTGCAGGTTGGAGGAAAAGGTGGCAATGATAAGCCGTTTTCCCTCCGCCCGCGGAAAGAGCGTGGCAAAACTCTCGCCGACGGTACGCTCGCTCGGGGTATAGCCCGGACGCTCGGCATTGGTGGAATCGGCCATCAGCGCCAGCACGCCCTCGTTGCCCATCTGACCGAAACGGGTCAGATCGATCATGTCGCCGGAAATGGGGGTGCAGTCGATCTTGAAATCGCCGGTATGCACCACATAACCGATCGGCGTTTTGATCCCCAGCGCCATGGCATCGGGGATCGAGTGGTTAACACGGATGAACTCGACCGACAAAGCGCCGAACGGCACCGTGTCCCCCGCTTTCACCTCGTGCAGGCGCGCTTTGTTCTGCAGACCGAACTCGCGCAGCTTGGACTCGATCAGCGCCAGTGTCAGTTTGGCGGCATAGATCGGCAGGTCGATCTGCTTGAGCAGATACGGCAGACCGCCGATATGGTCTTCATGGCCGTGCGTAACCACAATACCGCGGATGCGTTCCTTGTTCTTCTCCACCCAGGTATAGTCTGCCAGCACGATGTCCACACCGGGCATATCCTCGTCCGGAAAAGACATACCGCAGTCGATCAGAATGGCGTCTTCGCCGTATTCGACCATGGTGATATTCTTGCCGATCTCGTTCAGGCCGCCCAAAAAGGTGATCTTCACCGGCAGTTTCGGCTGCTCACGGCGGGCAGTGGCAGTACCCTGCGGTTTCCGGCGGCGAGTCTGGGGCTGCTTATCGGGAGCCGCCGCAGCAGAGCGGCGGGTGTTTTGCTCGTTTTGGTTGTTGACAGAAGTGTTTTTTTGTGTGTTCTTTTTTGTTGCGGTATTCGCCAAAAGAATTCCTCCTCAGAAAAGTGATATGTACTTGCGCGCAGATATCGAAATGCCCGCTGACCGCGGAGCCCGAAACGGATCAGTTGTTGAAAAATGTCCACACGTAATCTATTATATTATAAACCAAATTCTTCCGTTGTCAAGGGGAAAGAGAGAAGTCTGTCTGCACTGCGCGGAAAGTATTGGCAGGTATGCGCTTTTTTATTTTCAATTTTTGTTGACAAATACCCGCAAATGGCGGATAATACTATTCTGTGAGGTGAGACGGGATGAAAGAAGTGGAACTGTTTACCGACGGCGCCTGCTCCGGCAATCCGGGCCCCGGCGGCTGGGGGGCGATCTTGCGCTATAACGGGCGCGAAAAGGAGCTTTCCGGCGGCGAGGCGCAGACGACAAACAACCGTATGGAGCTCACCGCGGTGATCGAAGGCCTGTCCGCCCTGAAAGAGCCGTGTATCGTGCATCTGTGCAGCGATTCCAGATATGTGATCGACGCCCTGCAGAAGGGGTGGGCCGAAAGCTGGCGCGCCCACGGCTGGAAACGTGCCGACCGCTCCCCTGCTCTGAACGCCGATCTGTGGGAGCAGCTGCTGACGCTCACACGCACGCATCAACTGACCTATCAGTGGGTACACGGACACCAGGGACACCCCGAAAATGAACGCTGCGACGCGCTGGCAGTTGCCCAGTCACAGAGATTCACAGGCTGACTAAAACGCAGGTATAAAATCCGCTAAACTTTTACATTTTATATATTGCAATCTCTACCAAAATGGTATATATTATACCTGTGAGTTTTTGACGAAAGGCAGACCTTTATGAAACACGAAATGATCTACGCGGACAACGCCGCCACCACGCAATTGGCACCCGAGGCGCTGGACGCGATGATGCCGTACCTCACCGGCGAATACGGCAACCCCTCTTCCCTGTATTCCTTCGGGCAGAGCGCCCGGCAGGGTGTGGATGAAGCCCGCAAAACCATGGCGGAATGTCTGGGCTGCCAGCCCGGTGAAGTGTATTTCACCTCCGGCGGCAGTGAGGCAGACAACTGGGCTATCAAAATGACCGCTGCCGCCATGAAAAAGAAAGGCAAGACCCACATTATCTCCTCTGCATTCGAGCATCACGCTGTGCTGCACAGCCTGAAAGCGCTGGAAAAGCAGGGATTCGAGGTCACACTGCTGCCGGTCTACGATAACGGCATCGTGCGGGTGGAGGATCTGAAAGCCGCCATCCGCCCCGAAACAGGGCTGGTCACGGTCATGTTCGCCAACAATGAGATCGGCACCGTGCAACCCATTGCCGAGATCGGCGCCATCTGCCGTGAAAACGGCATCCTGTTCCACACCGATGCGGTGCAGGCTGTCGGCCACCTCCCCATCGACTTTGCCGGCATGAATATCGATATGCTCTCCCTCTCCGGCCACAAATTTCACGGCCCGAAAGGCGTGGGTGCCCTGCTGATCCGCCGCGGCCTGCGGTTTGATAACCTCATCGACGGCGGTGCACAGGAGCACAACCGCCGCGCCGGCACCGAAAACACCGCCGGCGTCGTGGGCATGGCCACCGCGCTGAAGCTTTGCTGTGACCGTATGGCCACCGTCACGCCGCAGATCATTGCCCGGCGTGACCGACTGATCGACGGACTGCTCGGCTCGGTGATCCGCTGCCGCCTGAACGGTGACCGCACCTGCCGTCTGCCCGGCAATGTCAATATCAGTTTTGAAGGGATCGAGGGCGAAAGCCTGCTGCTTTTGCTGGATATGAACGGCATCTGTGCCTCCTCCGGCTCTGCCTGCACCTCCGGCTCGCTGGATCCGAGCCACGTGCTGCTGGCTATCGGGCTGAAGCACGAAGTCGCACACGGCTCGCTGCGGCTGACCATTTCGGAAGACACCTCGGATGAGGAAATCGACCACATTCTGGCCACCGTGCCGCAGGTCGTTGACCGTTTGCGGGATATGTCTCCCCTGTGGGAAGAGATCATGAAACAAAACTCCTGACATAAGAAAGGAAAGCGTATAGATATGGCAGCATTTTACAGTGAAAAAGTCATGGATCATTTCACCAATCCCCGCAATGTGGGCGAACTGGCCGACGCCAACGGCATCGGTGAGATCGGCAACGCCAAATGCGGAGATATCATGAAAATGTACATCCGGGTGGAAAACGGCATCATCGCCGACGTGAAATTCAAGACCTTCGGCTGCGGCTCCGCCATTGCCACCAGTTCCATCGCCACCGAAATGATCAAGGGCAAAACGATCGAGGAGGCGCTGCAGCTTTCCAACAAGGCTGTGGTGGAGGCACTGGACGGTCTGCCGGCGCACAAGCTGCACTGCTCTGTGCTGGCGGAACAGTCCATCAAGGCCGCCATTGCCGACTATTATCAGCGGCAGGGCATCGATCCCGAGCCCATTGTGGGCAAGATCGAATCGGCCGAGGAATTCGAAGCCTGCCACCTTTGAGCAAAACGAAAACAGCGAAGCAGTTCACACTGCTTCGCTGTTTTTTTTGCGTTTATGTATCCGAGCGCACCTTGTGCATCTCCAGCTGTGCCATCACCAAACCGTAATAAATGCCTTTCTTGCGGATCAGTTCGTCGTGCGTGCCCATTTCGGCAATGCCGTGATTGCCCAGCACGAACAGGCGGTCGGCGTTGCGCAGAGTGGACAGGCGATGCGCAATGGCAAAGGTGGTGCGGCCGTTTGTCAGACGGTCAAGCGCCTCCTGTATCTGGAATTCCGTCTCGGTATCCAGACTGCTGGTGGCCTCATCCAGAATGAGCAGGTTGGGCTGATGCAGAATGGCGCGCGCGATCGCGATGCGCTGTCGTTCGCCGCCCGAAAGAGTGTAGCCGTGCTCGCCGACATAGGTGTCATACCCATCCGGGAAGCGCACGATGAATTCATGGGCGTTGGCCATTTTGGCGGCGCGGATGACCTCTTCTTTTGTGGCATCCGACTTGGCATACCGGATATTGTCGTAGATCGTGCCGGTGAACAGGAACGTCTCCTGCAGCACCACGCCGATCTGACTGTGCAGACTGGCTTTGGAGATCTCGCGGATATTCACACCGTCCACAAGGATCTTTCCGTCATCCGCATCATAAAGACGCATGATGAGGTTGATCAGGGTGGATTTACCCGTGCCGGAGGCGCCGACAAGGCCGATCATCTCCCCCGGCTTCACATCAAAGTTGATCTTTTCCAACACCGGTTCATAGGAACGGTAGCCGATCGTGACATTCTCGAACTGAATGTGGCCGCCGATCTCGTGCTGACAGGCCAATTCGTGCTCCGCCACCTCCGGCTCCTCGTCCAAAATGTCATAAATACGCTCCAGCGAATTGGTCAGCCGCATGAGCATACGCGGCAGACGCGTCAGCCAGCCGAGCGGGCCGTACAGCATGGAGGCGTACGCGGTAAACTGGGTCAACTGACCGATAGTCATGTGATCGGGGCCGACGCTCAACACGCTGCGGCCGCCGAAATAAAGGACGAAAAAGGTGCCGATGGTGAGCACGAAGGTCACGCACGGATACAGCGTGGCAAAGAACGTCTCGTTGCGGCGCTGCAGATCGCGGTAGCGGGCGGTGTATTTTTTGAACCGCTCGGTCTCCCGCTTTTCCTGGCCGAAGGATTTGACCACACGGATACCGGAGATGATATCCTGCAGACGGTTGTTCAACTGGTCGTTGAAACGCCATTGCTGACGCCACAGGCGCATTTCTTTTTTGTGGAACAAACGCACCAGTACCGCCGCCAGCGGCAGAAACACGATCGTCACCAGCGCCAGCCGCCAGTTCATCAGCAGCATGATCACGATCGCACCGCCCATGGTGAAGATCTGCGTGAACATTCCCGCAAACACTTCTTCCATGAACTGGCGTACCTGACCGGTATCGTCCATCACGCGGTTCATCAGTTCTCCCGTCTGCCGCTTATCCACAAAGGAAAGGGACAGCAGGTTAATCTTTTCGAACACGCGCTGACGCAGATCACGGCTGATACGGGTGCCCAACCGGTTGCTCAGGATCGTGCGCAGCAGGTTGCAGATGATCGACACGGCACTGAGCCCGACCATGAGGGCAAAAAAGGTGATGATCTGTCCGCTGCTGCCGTGAGCGGGCACCAGTACATCGTCAATAAAATTGCGCTGCACGAATTGCCGCCCCAGAGTAATGGCGGAGGTCGCCGCCATGAATACCGTGAGCGCCGCCAGCGGCAGCATATAACTGCTGCACAGATCCCACAGACGGTGCAGTGTGCGGTTGCCGCCGCCGCATTTGGGGCAATGCTCGGTGCCGCGCAGCACCTCACCGCACTTGGGACAATACCGTTCACGCTCGGGGCTTGTCAGGATCCGGTGCTCACCGCGGCAGAACAGCGTAGCGCCGCGTGCCACATAGGAATGGCGCACGATCTGCTTCATGCTGAAGCGGCAGATAAACGACTCTTCTCCCCCGCGCTTGGCAGCCAAAAGGCCGTTGTCGATGCCGGAAATGCAGATGATCTCGTCTGTTTCCTCAAGCGATACCGTCTGCTGCAGCACGCCGTCCGCCATGCAGAACAGGCGTGTGGCGGTCACCGCGATCCAGCCGTCCGGGCAGAAATTCCCGTCATGGTCGAGATCGAACGGCACGCAATATTCGATTTTCTCACCGTTCAGCCGGCCGGTAAGCAGCTCCTGCTCCCGTTCCGGCAGCGTAAAGCGCAAATTCATGATAACACCCTCGCCTTAAATGAAAAGATCGAGTTTTTTGATCTCCTTAGGAGTGAGTTTATACAGATCCGGGATCTCAAACCGGTTGCCGTCCAGATCGGTGACCAAATACCGGTTGGGGCCGATGGAATAGACGCCGCCGCTCATCCGCGCCGTAAAACGGCAGCGGCCGCGGTCGGTCACCACATCCCAGTAGGAATAGCCGTATTCGGATTTGACATCGTGGATGGACAGAATCTTCGGCGAGAAATACCGCAGTTCCATCTGCTCGGTCAGCATCTTCTGCGTCTCCTGCGGCAGGTCGGTGAAGTCGATGATCAGGCCGATCTCCTTGCCGTCGTTTTCCGGCTCACGAATGGATATGTAATGCAGCGGATCGGAGTGCGGGAAGCAGCGGTGCACAGCCACCCGGTCAAAATGGCGGCCATCGTAATCCATGCTGACAAAGCCGCCGGCGGTACGGGCAAACACGGCGTTCTCTTTGGTAATGTTATGGATATTGATAATTTCATTGACCGCCTGTTTTTCCTGTTCGATAATGTCCTTCATTCTCCGATCCCCCTCATGGCCAAGGCCTTTGATTGTAATTGCAGCAATTTGAAGTAGGTGCCTTTCAGTGCCAGCAGTTCGGCATGCGTGCCTTGTTCCGTCACCTTGCCGTTATCCAGCACGATCAGACGATCTGCATTGCGCAGTGTGGAAAGACGGTGTGCAATGGAAATGGTGGTACGGCCTTTCACCAGCTTGTCCAGCGAATCCTGAATGGCGCGTTCCGTTTCGGTGTCCACCGAGGCGGTCGCCTCGTCCAGCACCAGAATCTTCGGATCGGCCAGAATGGCACGGGCAATGGACAGCCGCTGGCGTTCACCGCCCGAAAGCTGACGGCCGCCGGTACCGATCACCGTATCGTAGCCGTCCGGCAGGCGGCAGATGAACGAATGCGCACTTGCCGCCATGGCCGCCTGCACGATCTCTTCGCGCGAAGCATCCGGCTTGGCATAGGCGATATTTTCGGCAATGGTGCCCATGAATATGTAGGTTTCCTGGCTGACCATGGCAATGGCACCACGCAGAGATGCAAAGGAGATGTCCTTTACATTCATGTCGTCCAGCAACACCTCACCCTGATCGGGATCGTAAAGACGGGAGATCAGATTGACAAGGGTGGATTTTCCGGCACCGGAACGCCCGACGATACCGAGCATTTCGCCCGGTTTTACATGCATGTTAATGTTTTCAAGCACCGGTTTGTTCGGCTCATAGCCGAATGTCACATCCCGCAGCTCGATCCCGCCTTGAAGATCGACCTGTAAAGCGTTATCTCTTTCCACTACTTCGGAGTTGGCGTCGATGATCTCAAACACGCGCTGGGCGGCATTCATGCTGTTCGTCCACCATTGGAACACGGAAGAGAAGAAATCCATCGGCCCCTGCATCATACCGAGGTAATTCACAAAGGTGAGCAGCTTGCCGTAGGAGAACTCACCGCCGCTGCGTGTCACGATCAGCGCACCGACGCTCCATATCAGCAGCACCGGCAGTTCCTGCCCAATACGGTAGGCGGTATTATAGATGTTGCGGTAGTGGACGATGTTGATCTCCGAGTCGCGCAGGCGGTTGTTGGCACGTTCGAAACGGGAGACCTCGGAGTCCTCCCGCCCGAAGGCCTTGACCACGCGAGCACCGGTGAAATTGTCGTTCAAAACAGAATACAGCGTACGGGAAGTCCGCGCCCTGCGCCCGTGTGCGTGCCACATCTTCGGTATCAGGTAGTAACTGATGAAAAACAGCGGCGGCAGCAGCACCACGGCCAGAAGCCCCAGTTTCCAGTCAAGTGAAAACATGACCACGGCCGAAAAGATCAGCGTGACCACATTGAATAGCAGATACGGCAGACCGTCGATAAAGAATCCGGTCACCTCGTTGGCATCCCCGTTGACCCGCTGCATCAGACTGCCGGTCTGGCGGCGGTTGAAGAAGCCGATCGACAACCGCTGCAGCGATTCGAACACGCTGTCCTTGATGTGGCAGACCACGCCGGGCACCATATACGCCGTCATGCGGCCGTGGATGATCCCGGTGACCTCCTGCAGGATCTTAACACCGGCCATGCACAGCACCAAAAAGCCCAGCAGCACCACGAACTGCCCGCCGGCACCCAGTGAAGCGGCAAATTCCTCGTTCTGCCCCAGCACCTTATCATAGAGCAAAGTGCCCGAAATATAGGGCCAGATGGCATTGAACGCACTGGAGAGCAGGATGCACAGAATCATCACTGCCAGGCGGCCTTTGTACTCTGCGAAATATTTCAGCACCCGCACAAAAACGGTGCGTTTTTCCATACACTTCGGGCACACCTGTCGCCCGGCTTCGGGATACGGCATACCGCATTTCGGACAGCAGGCCGGGCCGTCATCATCGCGGCGCCCCCGCCCTCTCCGTCCGCCGCGAGGCGGAAACGGCAGGTCGGCCGGAGCATCCTCGGGCTTTTCCTCGGGGCCGCCGGTCAAGTCCTCCAGTTCCCGCACCAGACGGGACATCTCCCGCATACGGGCGCCGGAAAAACGGCAAAGCCATGTCTCTTCGCCGTTGACCTTCACTGTCAGCAGACCGCCGACCACCTGGTTGAGCACCTTCGGCGCACTGAGCGTCTCCACCGCATAGGTATAGACCTCGCCGATGTCCTCCGGCACCAGCAGATGCCGTGACACACCGGCACCGGAAAAGAGCATCTCGCCGCTTTCGCGCGAAACCATAAAATACAGCGTCCCGGCAGTCAGCAACAGATACATATTGCGCAGTTCACCGTCGTTGGTGATATCGGCACAGGCAAAAGCCAGCACCTCGCCGGTCTCGCCGCGTTCCTCGAGGAGCTTTTTCAGTGCACCGGGCACCTTTTCCGCCGGTGCGGCGGCATCCTTTTGATTCTTTTTCATTCCGATCGCCTCTTATACTACCGACAGTCTGTATGTGCGAACGCCTGATTATCTGTAAAACGGCAGCCCCGAGAGGCTGCCGCTGTGAGTGGGCCTGTAAGCCGAGTTCTGTCGTGAACAGTCATCTATCTCGATCGTGTGTTGCCACACGACTCAAGCCGCCCGTCGAAGCACATCGGGCCAATGTATCGCTTCTGTCGGCGTTGCATCGGATAGGGTTTACATGGCCACACAGTCTCCTGCGTGCCGGTGAGCTCTTACCTCGCCTTTCCACCCTTACCGTAAAACGGCGGTATATCTCTGTTGCACTTTCCCTGGGGTCACCCCCGGCGGCCGTTAGCCGTTACCCTGCCCTGCGATGCTCGGACTTTCCTCATGCGCGAAGCGCACGCGACTGTTCAGCCCACTTACGTCGCAATTCTACCACGTTTTTTCGGCAAAATCAACCCTTTATACCACTTGAAAAATGTAAAATTTCAAATAATCCGTTTCCGGCACGTTCCACAGGATCGGGTGATCGGGTGCCTGCTGCCGTGCCTCGACCTGACGCAGTGACACGGCGGCATCGGCGGCGGCATCGTGCAGCATCTCGCGAAACAATGCATCGGTCATGAAATGCGAGCAGGAGCAGGTGGCCAGATAACCGCCGCGAGGCAGCAGCTTCATCGCTTTCAGGTTGATCTCCTTATACCCGCGGATGGCATTTTTCACCGTGGCGCCGCTCTTGGTAAAGGCCGGCGGGTCGAGGATGATAAAATCATAGGGAGAGCCGCCCTTTTTATCCAGTTCCGTCAGCAGATCGAATACATCCGCACAGCAGAACTCCATGCGCTCCTGCAGTCCGTTTCGCACAGCGTTGGCCTTGGCCAGCGCCAGTGCATCGGCCGAAACATCCGCCGCGCACACCTTTTGGGCACCGGCTGCCGCGGCGTTCAGGGCAAAGGCGCCCGTGTGGGTGAAGCAATCCAGCACGGTGCGCCCTTTGGCCAGTCGTGCCACCGCCGCACGGTTGTATTTCTGATCGAGGAAATATCCCGTCTTCTGGCCGTTTATGTAATCGACGTCATAGGTGATACCGTTTTCCGTGATCGTGACATGGCCGTCACCGTCACCGAAAAAGTATCCTTTCCCCTGTGCCATCCCCTCGCGCTCACGCAGGGCGACATCATTGCGCTCGTAAAGTGCCGTGATCTCCTCCCCGCCCTCGCGCAGAATGTCGATCAGCGTGCGAAACAGCATCGACTTGATACGATCAATACCGAGGCAGAGGACCTGCGCCACCAGCACCGGCCCGAAGCGATCAACAGTCAGCCCGGGAAAACTGTCCGCTTCACCGAAGATCAGACGGCAGCAGGCAAAATCCACCCCCATCACCGTGCGGCGGTAATCCACCGCATAGCGCAAACGGCGTGCCCAGAATGCGTCGTCAAATGTATCGTTCGCATTGCGTGAGATCACCCGTACACGGATCTTGGAATGGTCGTTATAAAATCCCGTGCCGAGATATTTTCCTTTTTTGGTCACCACATCACAGAGCTCACCGTTGACAGGCGTCCCCTGTGCGGCCGTGATCTCTTCGCCGTAGACCCACGGATGCCCGCCGCGGAGCGCCCGCTCCGCCTTTTCGGTGACGGTCAGCCGTGCCCATTCATGTTCCATTTTCAGCCCTTCTTTTTCGAGTTGCTTCGCAGGAAAAACCACCCTGCGACCAATATCTGCAGCACCGCCGCCACAATGTAGATCCGATACACATTTGCAAGCGGCAGTGTCAGGTGGATAGCCAGTGCCACGCTCCACAAAAGCCCGCTGGAAGCGATCGCCCGCTGCCAGACGTTTCCCCACAGACAAGTGAACACCACCAGCACGATAAAGGACGGCGGCAGCGCCAGCACGAATACGAGCCATCCAGCCGTAAACTCCGGCACAAACAGCCCGAGGAAGAAAAAGCACACCACCGCGACCAGCCACACCAGGCCGACCGACAAGAGCGTGATCAGCCGCCAGCGGCGGCGCCGCTGCAGCGAAAACGGCATGTCCGGCAGCCGCGGCTGTTCGTCACCGAGCAGATCGTTCGCACTCACGCCGAACAACTCGGCTATCTGCAAAAGCACATAGACATCCGGCATTCCCTCACCGCGCTCCCACTTGGAAACGGACTTGTCGGAATAATTCAGACGTTCTGCCACTTCGGCCTGCGTCATACCATTCAGACGGCGATATTCCGTCAGATTGTGTGCCAGCCTGCACCGCAGTTCCGGTTCGGTCATGTGTGTGTCCCCTTTCGCTGATTTCGCATTTAAATACTATCACATTCCCTCCTGCGAAATCAACAGGAAATTGTAAATTTATCGCAAATTTAAACGGAATACACCTTGCAAAAGCAGAACGACCATGATATACTCAATGTGTTTATGTCTTATCCTTATAAGGGAGGAAGTTTGGCATGGTATTCGGAAGAAACATCAATCGCTACTACTTGAAATACGGGCCGATGCTGGTGCTGGGACTGCTGGCACTGTTATTGGTAGACTATATGCAGCTCAAGATCCCCGAGTTATATAAACTGGTGCTCAACGGGCTGAACGCCCAGCCGGTGGAATTGAACGGTGTAGTCGTCCCGTTCGACATGAACTTTCTGCTCGACCAGATCTGCCGGCCGCTGATCTTCATTATTCTCTCGCTGGTGGTGGGGCGCTTTCTGTGGCGTGTCTGCTTCTTCGGCAGCGCCATCAAGATGGAAGCCGATATGCGCGCCCGGATGTTCGACCACTGCAAGGAGCTTTCGCAGCAGTACTATCAGGTGAACAAGGTCGGCAATCTCATGTCCCTGTTCACCAACGACCTCGAAACCGTGCAGGACTGCTTCGGCTCCGGCGTGCTGATGCTGTTTGACGCTTTGGCACTGGGCGGCATGGCACTGGTCAAAATGACCCGTATGAACTGGCTGCTCACCCTCTTTTCCCTTATTCCGATGCTGTTTTTGCTGGTCGCGGCCACGCTGGTCGGCCAGTATCTGACGAAGAAATGGGAAAAGCGGCAGGAGGTCTTTTCCGAACTTTCCGATTTTTCGCAAGAGAATTTCTCCGGCATCGCCGTGATCAAGGCGTTCGTCAAAGAGTCCAAGGAACTGCTGGCGTTTCGCAAACTCAACCGCAAAAACGAGGATGTCAATGTGGAATATGTGCGCATCTCCGCCATTTTCAACATTATGATCAACCTGTTCGTGGGCACCGTCATGTGCATCATTCTCGGCTACGGCGGTTATCTGGTCTATAACGGCACCTTCAACGCCGGCGAACTGCTGGAATTCGTCAGTTATTTCAACTCCATCATCTGGCCGATCATGGCCATTTCCGAACTCATCGAAATGCAGTCCCGCGGCAGAGCCTCCGTCAAGCGCATTGATGAACTGCTGGACGCCGGGATCGACGTGAAAGACCGCGAAGGCGTGCAGGATGTGGAGACCCTCACAGGCGAGATCGAATTCCGTGACCTCACCTTCCGGTATCCCGACCGCAACTACGATATTCTGGAACACATCTCCTTCCACATCAAAGCAGGCGAAAATGTCGGTATCATCGGCAAGACCGGTGCCGGCAAATCCACCGTGGTCGACCTTATCCTGCGCACGTATAACGTGCCGGACGGTACCATCTTCCTGGACGGCATCGACATCAACGATCTGCCCATCCGCACGGTGCGGAAATTCGCCGCCTATGTGCCGCAGGACAATTTCCTGTTCAGCGACACCATCGCCAGCAACATCGCCTTTGCCAGTGACACGGCCGACCGTGACGCGGTGAAAGCGGCCGCTCTGCTTGCCGATGTGGACAGCAACATTTCGGAGTTTCCGGACAGCTATGACACCGTGCTCGGCGAGCGCGGCGTGACCGTTTCGGGCGGGCAGAAGCAGCGCATCTCCATTGCCCGCGCCATCATGAAAGAGGCCAACATCCTCATTCTGGACGACTCTGTCAGCGCGGTGGATACCGCGACCGAGGCGGTCATTCTCGACAATCTGCGCCGCAACCGTGCAGGCAAAACGACCATCCTGATCGCCCACCGTATCTCCACGGTGGAAAAGATGGATAAGATCCTCTTCTTCGATGACGGCCGTCTGCTGGCCGCCGGTACACATGACGAACTGCTGGCCACCTGCCCGGAATACAAGACCATGGTGGATCTGCAGAAACTGGAAGAAGAAAAGGAGGGGAACTGATATGTACGCATACTATCCCCTGCTGGTCGTCGGCGGGATCGTCGGCTTCTTCGCCGCTGTTTTCATCCTGGCCTTTGCTCTGATGAAGGATAAAAAAGAAGCCATCGGTTTCGACCGCAACATGAAAGACAGCGAACTGATCCGCCGTCTGCTGGTCTATGCCAAACCGCACACCGGCAGCTTCATCCTGGTCGGCCTGCTCACCCTCGTCTCCATTGCCTATGATGTGACCTCTCCCCGCATCGTAGGTGACATCGAGGAAATGATCAAGGCGGATTTCGCTCTGAAAAAGCTGCTGATCTATGTGGCGGTCTATGCCTCTATACTCATCATTTCCATGGCCTGCTCCTATTTTCAGCGCATCCTGCTGCAAAAGACCGGGCAGCGCATCATTTCCGCCATCCGCGAAGATCTGTTCGTCCACATCGAAAGCCTGTCGCACGATCAGCTCAACCACATCCCCGTCGGCAAACTGGTCACCCGTGTGACGAACGATACCAACGCCATTTCCATGATGTTCACCAACATCATCGTCAATCTGCTGCGCAACGTGTTCGTGATCCTCGGTGTGGTGGCCGCCATGCTGATGCTCAACTATGAACTGGCGCTCATGGTGATGTGCTTCATGCCCTTCATTTTCCTGTTCACCATCATCTTCCGCAAGTTTTCACGGCGTGCCTATCGCCGTGTGAAGGACGGCACCACCGATATCAACACCTTCCTTTCGGAGAATCTCTCCGGCATGAAGATTACCCAGATCTTCAACCGCGAAGAACGCAAGATGCGGGAATTCAGTGAAAAGAACGACAAACTGGCCGAATCCAAACGGCAGGAGATCTTTGTGTTCAGCATTTTCCGTCCCGTGGTCTATATGCTCTACATCTCCTCTGTGCTCTGTCTGCTGTATCTCGGCGGCAAGGGCTACATCGACGGCACCGTCTTTTTAGGGCAGAGCATCACGAGCGGCACCGTTGTGGCGTTTTACATGTACATATCCAAATTCTTCGACCCGATCCAGAATCTGGCCGAGCAGTTCAACTGGCTGCAGTCGGCATTTGCCTCGGCGGAGAAGATCTTCACCATCTATGACATGGAGCCGGAGATCAAAGACGCACCGGACGCCATCGAACTGGATCACGTGGAAGGACGCATTGAATTCTCCCATGTATGGTTTGCGTACAAGGATGAGGAATGGGTGCTCCGTGACGTGTCCTTTACCGTCGAGGCCGGCGAAACGGCCGCCTTCGTCGGATCCACCGGCGCGGGCAAGACCACCATTCTGGGGCTCATCTGCCGCAACTACGATATCCAGAAGGGGCAGATCCTTATCGACGGCATCGATATCCGCCGTATCCGCATCTCTTCCCTGCGCCGCCATTTCGGGCAGATGCTGCAGGATGTGTTCCTCTTCTCCGGCACCATCCGCAGCAACATCGCCCTGCGTGACGAAGGATACACCGACGAGGAGATCATGCAGGTCTGCCGTTATGTCAATGCCGACCACTTCATCGACAAACTGGACAAGGGACTTGACGAAGAGGTGCGCGAACGCGGCAACAACTTCTCGGCCGGTCAGCGGCAGCTGCTCTCTTTTGCCCGCACCATTCTGCACCGTCCGGAGGTCATGATCCTTGACGAGGCCACCGCCAATATCGACACCGAAACGGAAGTGCTGATCCAGAATTCGCTGGAAAAGATGATGAGTATAGGCACGATGCTCATGGTGGCACACCGTCTGTCCACCATCCAGCACGCTGATAAGATCTTCGTGCTCTCCCATGGGCAGATCATCGAAGATGGCAACCACTTTGAATTGCTGGCCAAAAAGGGCCGATATTATGACCTGTACGAGCTGCAATATCACAAAGACCAGTTGGCGGGAAAAATCAAATAATAAAAAAGGCGGCAAGTTTTGAATGAAACTTGCCGCCGTTTTGTGATAGCCGCCATACCGAAGGAGCAACTTGATAAATCATAGCACGCATTAAGGAAGCGAAGGGAATTTCACAAAATAGTTTGTATACATATGATCATTATTCAATTGCAGACTTTCGCGCATTTCAATCTGTAAACGGCTGTACTCCTCATCAATATCTCATACAATGCCGCATATCCGAAGCCAAAAAACTGTTATGGTATTCCGAAAAAGATTTAGAAAGCGTTGCGGAAGAGTGCGGCTTCGGATATCAGCAATACTTCAGTCGGATATTCAAAAAAGAAACGGGGATTTCCCCCGGCAAATATCGAAGAGAATTCCGGCACAAGTATTCTGCGGAGGAATAAAAACGATAGGATATCCTTTTATGGCGAGTTCAAACCCTTACAAAAAGAAAAAAGCCCCGACAAAATCGAAGCTTTTTGTAAGGGCATCTTTGCCCTCAAATTATGGTGACCCATCGGGGATTCGAACCCCGGACACCTTGATTAAAAGTCAAGTGCTCTGCCAACTGAGCTAATGAGTCGTTTTTTGAACGCTTTGATATTATATCGGATTTTCATGGGATTGTCAACCCCTATTTTGGGTTTTCATAGGAAAAGATATACATTTTGTGTGTTACGGTTTTTCTTGACAATCGGCCGACAACGCATTATACTAAAATATATATTTCCATTTTTTGCATTGCAGGGTTTAGGAGGGTATTTATGAACTTTCCGGAAGAATTCGGTTGCATGGTTTTCAACGACCGTGTGATGAAACAGCGTCTGCCGGCGGAGGTCTATGCCGCGCTGCGCAAGACGATGGCCAACGGCCGTTCGCTGGATATCAGCGTGGCCAGTGTGGTAGCCAATGAGATGAAGGATTGGGCTATCGAAAACGGGGCCACGCACTTCACCCATTGGTTCCAGCCGATGACGGGCATCACCGCCGAAAAGCACGACAGTTTTCTGTCGCCCGGGCGCGACGGTCATGCTATCATGGAGTTTTCCGGCAAAGAACTCATCAAGGGCGAGCCGGATGCGTCCTCCTTCCCCTCCGGCGGCCTGCGTGCCACTTTTGAAGCACGCGGCTACACCGCGTGGGACGCCACCTCCTATGCCTTCATCAAAAATCACACGCTCTGCATCCCTACCGCCTTCTGCTCCTACGGCGGCGAAGCACTGGATAAGAAGACGCCGCTCCTGCGTTCCATGGAGGCGGTCAACCGTCAGGCACTGCGGGTACTGAAGCTGTTCGGGCACGAGGATGTATCGGTGGTGCGCACCACCGTGGGCGCCGAGCAGGAATATTTCCTCATCGACAAAGAGATGTTCGACCAACGCCGTGATCTGCGCTACACCGGGCGCACGCTCTTCGGTGCCAAGCCGCCCAAGGGGCAGGAAATGGACGACCACTATTTCGGCGCTCTCAAGCCCCGTGTGGCCGCATTTATGCGGGATCTGGACGAAGAATTGTGGAAGCTGGGCATCTATGCCAAGACCGAACACAATGAGGCGGCTCCCTCGCAGCACGAACTGGCGCCGGTCTATTCCACCACCAATATTTCTACCGACCACAATCAGCTCACCATGGAGTTGATGAAAATGGTCGCCGGGCGCCACAACATGGTGTGTATCCTGCACGAGAAGCCCTTTGAGGGCGTGAACGGCAGCGGCAAGCACAACAACTGGTCACTTTCCACCGACACCGGCCTCAACCTGTTCGAGCCCGGTCAGACCCCGCATGAGAATGCCCAGTTCCTGTTGTTCCTCTGCGCCGTCATCAAGGCTGTAGACGATTATCAGGATCTGCTGCGCATTTCGGTCGCCAGCGCGAGCAACGACCACCGTCTAGGCGCCAATGAGGCACCGCCGGCCATTGTATCTATCTTCCTCGGTGAAGAACTGACCGACATTCTGGAGGCGATCGAGAGCGGCCGTCCCTACAGTGCCAAAGAGACCGTGACCATGAAGGTCGGTGTACATACCCTGCCGCGTTTCCCCAAAGACACCACCGACCGCAACCGCACCTCCCCCTTCGCCTTCACCGGCAACAAGTTCGAATTCCGCATGCCCGGCTCCTCCGCCTCCATTGCCGGCCCCAATATCGTACTGAACACGGCGGTGGCGGAATCGCTGGCTCAGTTTGCGGACGAACTGGAAGGGGCCGAGGACTTCAATGAGTCCCTGCATAAGCTGATCCAGAAAACGGTGCATGACCACAAGCGCATCATTTTCAACGGCAACGGCTATAATGATGCGTGGGTAGCCGAAGCACAAGCGCGCGGACTTTTGAATCTGGCCACCACACCGGATGCACTCCCCTATATGCTGCATCCCAAAAATGTGACGCTCTTTGAAAAACATCGCGTCTTCACGGAAAAAGAACTGTGTGCGCGTCACGAGATCTATCACGAGATCTACTGCAAGACGATCAATATCGAAGCCCTCTCCATGGTGAAAATGGCACGGCGTGATATTCTCCCCGCCATTCTCGCCTACACAAAAGATCTGAGCGATACGCTTACCGCCAAAAAAGCGGCTATTTCGGGTGTTTCGTGCCTGGCAGAGGAAGAACTCATCCGCAAACTGGCGGACGGCTCTGCCGCCCTTTACGCGGCCATACAGGCGCTTGATGAGGCGGTTTCTGCCGCAGTGCAGTTCAGCGAGGCTGCCAAACTCGCCGTGTATTTCAAGGAGACCGTCCTTCCCGCTATGGAGCAGGTGCGCACCGTGGCGGACGACATGGAACTGCTCACCGCCAAAAAATACTGGCCCTATCCCTCCTGCGGCGATCTGCTCTTCAGCATTATGTAAGACTGATAACCAAAACAGCGCGTGCGCCATACGGCACACGCGCTGTTTTCATTTTTTATTACGCAAATGCGGCCATGCTCTGCTCCAGAAGCGCCAGTTTCTCCTGCAGACGGGCGGCATTTTCACGGGCGCCGTTCACCACGGCCTCGGGGGCTTTATCGGTGAAGGCCTTGTTGTTCAGGCGGGCCAGCACACCGTCGAGCTGCTTTTGCACGCCCTCTTTTTCTTTTTGCAGGCGAGCCAGCTCGGCTTCCTTGTCCACCAGTTCCTCCAGCGGGATCTTGATGGTGGCATCGGTGGTGACGATATTGACGGTACCGTCGATATCGAACTTCTCGCCCACCTTCACCTCGGCGGCAGAGGCCAGTTTCTGCAGGAACACGGTGCCGTCGACAAAGGTGTCGGCAAAGGCGGTTTCGATGAACAGGTCAGCCTTCTTGGAGGGCGGCACGTTCATTTCGGCACGGCGGTTGCGGATGGCACGGATCGCCTCCATCAGGCGCTCCATCTCCTTTTCCTCGGCCGGGAAATCCAGTGCGGCGTCATACTGCGGCCATGCGGTGCGCATCAGCGTCTCGCCTTCGTGCGGCAGTGTCTGCCAGATCTCTTCGGTGATGAACGGCATGAACGGATGCAGCAGCTGCAGCATACCGGTCATGACCCACACCAGCACCTGACGCGCCGCACCGGCGTTTTCGCCCTGCAGACGCGGCTTGCACAGTTCGATGTACCAGTCGCAGTAACTGTCCCAGATAAAGTCGTAGAGCTTCTGCACGGCGATACCGAGCTCGAATTTTTCCAGATTCTCCGTCACCGCCTTGGTGAGCGAATTGAACTTGGAAAGGATCCACTTGTCCTCGGTAGTCAGCGTTTCGGGCAGGCAAAGCGGCACATCGTTTTCGCCGATGTTCATGAGGATAAAGCGCGCAGCGTTCCAGATCTTGTTGGCAAAATTACGCGACGCCTCCACCTTGTCGGGCATGAAGCGCATATCATTCCCGGGGCTGTTGCCGGTGGCCAGCATAAAGCGCAGTGCATCGGCGCCGTACTGGTCGATGACCTCCAGCGGATCGACACCGTTGCCCAGCGATTTAGACATCTTGCGTCCCTGTGCATCCCGCACCAGACCGTGGATCAGCACCGTGTTGAAGGGCGCTTTGCCGGTGTAGGCCAGGCCGGAGAAGATCATGCGGCTCACCCAGAAACCGATGATATCGTAGCCGGTGACCAGCGTATTGGTGGGATAGAAATAGGAGAGTTCGGGCGTCTCATCCGGCCAGCCCATGGTGGAGAACGGCCACAGGGCAGACGAGAACCAGGTATCCAGCGTATCGGGATCCTGCGTCATATGCGTACCGCCGCACTTCGGGCAGACAGCCGGTGCCTCTTTGGCTACGACCGTTTCGCCGCAATCGTCGCAATACCACGCGGGAATGCGGTGACCCCACCACAACTGACGGGAAATGCACCAGTCACGGGTACCGCGCATCCAGTTGATGTAATTCTTCGTAAAGCGTTCCGGCACAAAGGTGATCTCGCCTTTTTCCACCGCTTCGATGGCGGGACCGGCCAGAGGCTCCATGCGCACGAACCACTGCTTGGACACCATCGGCTCGATGGTGGAATGGCAGCGATAACAGGTGCCCACATCGTGCTTGAGATCTTCCACTTCCTTGAGATATCCGCCGGCCTCCAGATCTTCAAGGATCGCCTTGCGGGCCTCCAGCGTGGTCATACCGGCATATTTGCCGCAATCCAGCACCCGCGGCTCATCCACCGTGGCGCGGCCGGAAGCAATAAGTTCGTCGGCGGCGGCCTTATCGGCGGCACCGGTCATGCGACCGTCATAGGTGAAGACACGGATGACGGGCAGATCGTGACGGCGGCCGACCTCAAAGTCGTTCGGGTCGTGTGCGGGGGTGATCTTCACCACGCCGGTACCCTTGGTCATATCGGCGTGTTCATCGCAGACGATGGGGATCTCCTTGTCGAGCAGCGGCAGGATCACATGGCAGCCGTGCAGATGCGCATAGCGCTCATCCTCGCTGTTGATTGCCACGGCGGTATCGCCCAGCATCGTTTCGGGACGGGTGGTGGCCAGTTCCAGCTTCTCCCCCGTCTCCTTCACGGTGTAGAGCAGATGCCAGAAATGGCCGTCCTTCTCGTCATATTCCACCTCGGCATCGGAGATGGAGGTGTTGCACTTCGGGCACCAGTTCACCATACGGTTGCCGCGGTAGATCAGATCCTGCTCATAAAGGCGCACAAATACCTCTTTGACCGCCTTGGAGCAGCCCTCGTCCATGGTGAAGCGCTCACGCTTCCAGTCGCAGGAGGAGCCGATTTTTTTCAGCTGGGACACAATGCGCCCGCCGTACGTCTCCTTCCACTTCCACGCGCGCTCCAAAAATGCCTCACGGCCGATCTGCTCTTTGGTGATTCCCTCTTTGCGCATGGCCTCCACGATCTTCGCCTCGGTGGCAATGGAGGCGTGGTCGGTGCCGGGCATCCACAGGGCTTCGTAGCCCTGCATACGGCGCCAGCGGATCAGGATATCCTGCAGTGTATTGTCCAGCGCGTGACCCATGTGCAGCTGACCGGTGATATTCGGCGGCGGCATCACAATGGTATAGGGTGTCTTTTTCGAGGAAGCGTCGGCGGCAAAATAATTGCCGTCCTGCCAGAACTGATAAATTCTGTCTTCCACTTCACGCGGCTCATACGTTTTAGCCAATTCTTTTCTCTTTGACATGTGTATCATCTCCTTACATTTCCCGTTTAAAGTCTGCCAGTTCCAGACCTTTGTTGTGCTCCAGTGCCCAGTCGATATTCCAACTGCTGGTAAACAGCAGCAGATTGTGCCCGCGCATATCCTGCACACGCTTGGTATCGGAGCTCAAGTTGAGTTCCTTCGGGTCGATATCCTCGTTGACGATCCACCGGATCTGCTGATACGGCAGCGTTTCCATGTGGATATCCACCGTGTATTCATTTTTGAGGCGGTATTCCAGCACCTCAAACTGAAGCGTACCGACCACACCGACGATCACTTCCTCCATGCCGCCGTCCACTTCCTTGAAGATCTGGATAGCGCCCTCCTGCGCGATCTGGTCGGTGCCTTTGACGAACTGCTTGCGCTTCATGGTATCGGTCGCCCGGATCCGGGCAAAATGCTCCGGCGCAAAGGTGGGGATGCCCTCAAACGTGAAAGGCTTACCGGCCGCACAGACGGTGTCGCCGATGGAGAAGATGCCCGGGTCGAAGATACCGACGATATCGCCGGCGTAGGCTTCGTCTATCCCCTCACGATCCTGTGCCATCAACTGCTGGGGCTGCGCCAGACGCAGTTTTTTGTTTCCCTGCACGTGCAGCACTTCCATGTTCTTTTCAAACCGGCCGGAACAGATGCGGAAGAAAGCGATGCGGTCGCGGTGCGCCTTGTTCATATTGGCCTGGATCTTGAATACGAACGCGGAAAACCGATCGTCGAACGGGCTGATCTCCCCTTCGCTGGAACGGCGCGGCAGCGGTGCCGTCGTCATCTTCAAAAAGTCCTCCAAGAACGGCTGCACACCGAAGTTGGTCAGTGCCGAGCCGAAGAACACGGGCGTCAGTTGACCGGCACGTACACGTTCAAGATCAAAATCACTGCCCGCGCCATCCATCAGTTCAATGTCATCCACCAGTTCGGAATAATGTGTATCCCCGATCAGGTCGCGCAGCGACTCATCTGCCAGGTCAACTTCGGTGGAGTTGGCCTCATATTGACCGGTGGCACCGTCTGCCGCGGAAAAGGCCAGAATGTGCTTGCTGCGGCGATCATATACGCCCTTGAATTCCTTGCCGCAGCCGATCGGCCAGTTGATGGCATAGGTCTCGATCCCCAGCACCTGCTCGATTTCCTCCAGCAATTCAAAGGAATTGCGCGCCTCGCGATCCATCTTATTGATGAACGTGAAGATGGGGATATGCCGCAGCATACAAACCTTGAACAATTTGATCGTCTGCCGCTCGACGCCTTTGGAAGCGTCGATGACCATGACAGCGGAATCCGCTGCCATCAGCGTGCGGTAGGTATCCTCGGAAAAGTCCTGGTGACCGGGCGTATCCAGAATATTGATACAGTAACCCTCATATTCAAACTGCAGCGCCGAGGAGGTGACCGAAATACCGCGCTGTTTCTCGATCTCCATCCAGTCGGATACGGCGTGCTTCATGGAGCGCTTGCCTTTGACCATACCGGCACTGGCGATTGCGCCGCCGTAAAGTAGCAGTTTTTCAGTCAGCGTCGTTTTACCCGCATCAGGGTGTGAGATGATGGCAAACGTGCGCCGACGTTCTATTTCATTTTGCAGATCGGACAAAAAGTATCCCTCCAAAAACCAAAATCGATCGTTTTTTCAATGCCGGTCGGTTTTACACGGCGATCAACTCCTGTTAAAACTTCAATATAACTGCACATCGTCCGTCACAGGGCGAGACGATGTAAGAAATCCGTAAAATATGTCGGCAATTCAGATATAAAGTACAGTTCCTTGCCGGATATAGGATGGATGAACCCGATTTCTTTGGCGTGCAGGCACTGCCCTTCCAACCCGAAAACGGCCTTTTTGGCACCATAAACTGTGTCTCCCGCCACCGGATGCCCGAGATGTGCCATATGCACCCGGATCTGATGGGTGCGCCCCGTCTCCAATTGCAGCCGCACATGGGAAAACCCGGGATATTGGGCTAATGTGCGGTAATGAGTAACGGCGGGCTTGCTGTTACGATCGGTCACCGTCATCTTTTTGCGGTCGGTCGGATGACGGCCGATCGGTGCATTCACCGTGCCGGCGTCGGGTGTCAGATGTCCCACCACCACAGCCTCGTATACACGTGTAAAGCTGTGCACCTTTATTTGTTCGGCCAGTCCCTGATGGGCGGCGTCGTTTTTTGCCACGATCAAAAGGCCGCTGGTATCCTTATCGATACGGTGCACGATACCCGGACGCATCACGCCGTTGATGCCGGAGAGGCTGTCGCCGCAATGAGCCAGCAGCGCATTGACCAGCGTACCGTCCGTATGCCCCGCCGCGGGATGCACGACCATCCCCTTGGGCTTGTTCACCACCAGCAGATCGCTGTCTTCATATACGATATCCAACGGGATCGCCTGCGCAGCAGCCTCATAAGGCACGGCATCCGGCAGGGTGACCTCCACGGTCTCTCCGCCGCGCAGGCGATAATTCTTGGCGCACGGTTTTCCGTTTTGCAACACGCTTCCCGCTTCCAAGAGCTGCTGCACAGCCGATCGGGTAAGCGACAGTTCCTCGGTCAGCCAACGGTCAATCCGCTGATTCGCCTGTTGTGTTGTCGCCGTCAGACAACGGTGTTCCATGCGGCTCCTCCTTTGGCGCTTCCTTGCTGCCGAAAAAGAAAAAGTAAATTAAAATCAGCACGGCACCTACCGTGATACACATATCCGCCACATTGAACACGGGAAAATCGAACCACTTATAGTAATGGATGAAATCCACCACGAATCCCCGCAGCACCCGGTCGAGCAGGTTACCCAAACCGCCCGCGATCACCAGTGCGCCGCCAATGCTGACAAGGCGGCTGTGCTTAAAGCGGCCGGAAAGCAATACTCCCAGCAAAAACGCCACAACGATGCCGGTAAGGATCGTGACCGGCCAACGCGAATTTTGCATCATGCCCCAGGCGATCCCGTAATTCTCCGTGTAACAAAATTCCAGCACGCCATCCCACAGCAGAAAATGCCCGTTTGGACACAACTGCTGAATGACGGCCGTCTTTATCAACTGATCCGCGGCAGTCAGCCCGGCGACGATCAG
Source organism: Acutalibacteraceae bacterium (assembly GCA_045599305.1). Taxonomy (GTDB): domain Bacteria; phylum Bacillota; class Clostridia; order Oscillospirales; family Acutalibacteraceae; genus SIG588. Next base: position 28,557 of record JAZRVU010000080.1, read on the forward strand.
GATCAGGACGATCTGATACATTTTCTCCTCCCGTCCTCACAAAAAGGTGTGTCGCCCCGGAAAGTCCGAAGCGACAACGCATGTTGCTTGATCGTGATAAGGATCACTTTTTGCGATGGAATAAGCCTTTTCCGCCTTTGGCCTCATCGGTATCATCTGCGATCACATAATCCTCGCCGAATTTCAAATCGGCAAAGCGGGAACGGACCTGTTCCTCATCTGCCTGTGTATCTTCGCTTTTGACTTCTTCCGCCGAAGCAGCCAAATCAGCCAAATCAGCCAAAGCGGTCAACTCGATCTGCTTTTCTTCCGCTTCTGCTGCGTCACTTTCCTGCGAAGACGCATATTCTGCCGGCACTTCCGTCAGTTCCTCGATGGCGGATTCTTTTACCTCTTCCGGCTCTTTCACTTCGACAGGATCTTCCTTCGCCTCTTCCTGCAGTTTTTCCGCAGGCTCTTCCTTCACCTTTTCCGCGGGTTCTTCCGGCAACAAATTGATCAGGGACAAATGCTCCTTATAAATGGACAGCATACGTTCTTTGAACTGCGAGACCTCATGCTTCACACGGGCCAGTTCCTCTTCCTCGGCTTTCACCTGTTCGGTGACACCGTTCAAAACACCGTCCGCTTTTGCCTGCGCATCAGCCACGATCTTCTCCGCCTTGATGTTGGCATCTTCCTGCGTCAGATCAGCTTTTTGCTTTGATTCGCGCGTGATGTTATCGGCCAGCCGCTGCGCATTGACCAATGCCGCGCGGATGCTGTCCTCATCATTGCGATATTCCACCAGTTTATCCGCCAGCACCTGCATTTTCTTATTATTGGCACTGCGTTCTTCCAGCAATGCCGCCACCGTAGCAGCGCACTGATCCATAAAGTCATCGACTTCTTTGATAGAGTATCCGTTGCGCTCCTTGGCAAATTTAGCTTCCTCGATCTGTTTTGCGGTCAGCATTGTTTTTTCCTCCTATGTTTTTCTTATATGTATTGATCCAACGTAATGAATAAACGTCCTTTGCGGGTTTGCGGCCCTACCTGCCGCACACGAAAGCGGCCGGCGCCGCGCACCGAGAGCACATCGCCCTCCCGTACCTGTGATGAAACGGAAAGACACGGTCGGTGATTGACCTGCACAAGGCCGGCCTCGATGCGGCGTGCAGCCTCTTCACGCGAAGCGGCCAGACAGATACGCAGCACCGCATCCAGCCGCGCAGAGGCCACGGTATCGTGCAATTCACGAAATGTGTGTGCAGCCGGCAGCACACCTGTGTAGGGGCAGACGAACTGTACACCCTCCCCGCCGATCTTGGTCACCTGCTCTGAAACATACGGCAGTACCTCATCCCGCAGGAACACGACAGATATACCGTCGGCACACAGAATGTCTCCCACCGTTTCCCGGCGAATACCGACAGCCAGCAGCGAACCGAGCACATCCCGATGGGTGACCGAAACGCCCTTCCGGTAGAGAAAGGCCGCGGTACTGAGTGGAAACTGTTCCTCTGTCGGCGGTAAAAAGGCGGGAAACACACCCAGGATCGTGCGCTCACCATCCGGATGACCGCCCCAAAAAAGCGGTATCACATCACCGCCGCGCAGCATTCCCTCGGCCGCCGCACGCTGTCCTTCATCCAGAAAGCCGACAAAGCAGGGCGCCGAGCGACGGTCGCACAGACGCATGGCATCCTCCACACGCGCTTTCAATAACGTGAGATCGGAAAAATTATTATCAGAAGTAGAGGCCATTGTTCTCCAGTTCATCCAGGAGATCGCCCATGATACCCACATTATAGGGAGTGATGATGAAGGTGCAGTTGGCTACCTTTTTGATCTGGCCGTCATTGGCATATGCCACGCCGCTCAAGAAGTCCAGAATACGGCGCGCCACATCCTTATTGGCAGATTCCAGATTCAGCACGACCGTCCGCTTGGCGTTCAGATGATCGGCCACGGTGCTGGCGTCATCAAAGCGCTCCGGCTTGACGAGCACGACCTGCAGCTGTGCCGTGGCGTGGATGTTCACGACTTTATTGCTGCGCTTGGGCTCTTCGCTGTCCGCGAGATCGGACTTGGTCACAAAATCCATTCCCTCTTCGATATCTTCATCCATTTCCTCTTCGGGACCGTCCATCAGTTCCTTGATCTTGTCCAACATTTTCATGATACTTTCCTCCTGTATTTTAATACTGCCTTTGACCGAAAATAGCGGATCCTACCCGCACCATGGTGGAGCCTTCGAGGATCGCTTCCTCAAAATCGCCGGACATCCCCATGGAAAGGATACGTATATTACTATTATCTACATTTTCTGCCTTTATGTCAATAAACAATTGAAACATTCTTGAAAAATATTCTCTTTTTTGCCGTTCGGATTCGCAAATCGGCGGCACAGTCATCAATCCGCACAGACGAATAGCGGAAAATTCCCGCAAACGGCTGCAAAACTCCTTTGCTTCATCAGGCGAAACGCCGGATTTGGACTCCTCGCCGCCGATGTTGACCTCGGCCAGAATATCGACGGTGACCCCGCGCTTTTTGGCCGCGGCATCCAAAGCCTGCGCCAGATGTACACTGTCGACCGACTGGATCATGGATACCTTATCCACGATCTGTGCAGCCTTGTTCGTCTGAAGATGCCCGATCAAGTGGGCTTTCACCGGGAGCAGCTGTTCCCGCTTGCCCAGATACTCCTGCACCCGATTTTCACCGATTTCGGTCACACCGGCCGTGATCGCTGCGTTGATCCGCTCCGGCGGCACGGTCTTCGTGACCGCCAGCAGCGTGATGTCCTCTTCATTCCGGCCACACCGGGCACATGCTGCGGCGATCCTTTCCCGCACACGGGCCAGATTATCCGTCACCATTTGCCGATCAGGACTGTACAACTTTTCCGTCATAGAGATTCTTTCCTTTCACGATCACATCATCGTACACCTGCACATACGCGCTGTCCTCCGTGATCTCGCAGATGGAATACTTGTCCTTTTCGTTATGATACAGCACGTTCACGTAGCGGAAAGTGATGGATGTACCGATGCGCACATAGGCACCCGCACGGTTTTCCGAATCGAATTGCAGGGCGCTGTCCGGCAGTTTCAATCCGCTGTGTTCATTCACAAGCAGCTGCACCGTTTCCACACGGATCGCCGCCAGCTGCTCCGACATAAGATTGCATTTCAGGATGAGAGCCGTATCTTCTTTCCCGCTGCGGTTGACGGCCAGCACCGTCGTCTGGACCGTTTCGCCGGTCACGAAGGGCAGCAGCACATTCAGCGTGTCGCCCTCCTCCAGCTGTGCAGCCTTTTCCGGCGGCACAGTGCAGGCAAGATACCACGTGAACGCCGAGGCGATTTTTCCCACAGCCTTGCCGTCGGCCTCGGGTGCCGCCTCGATCGCTTTTCGGATATCCTCTGTTTTCAGTGCCGCGATCTTTTCATCATCGGCGGGGAAATAGGTCTCATAACCATCCACCGTATCAATGAAATAACCGGCTACCGGAGCCTTCACGCTGCCGAAGATATCGGCGGCTTCCACCGTCATGGAAGAACGGCGGGACTGCATCTGTGCCAGCCGATCGCCGAAGCTTTCCACCGCTCCCACGACCAGCTGCCGCTTGTTCATCAGTTCGAGCAGATCGGCATGCAGACTGCGCAGACGGTCTGCCGTATTACCGTGCGCATTCACGGCAATTTCCTGCACAGTGGAGGCCATCTGCTGATTGATCGCCTCCAGACTGGCATAGTTGTTCGATGCGAGCGCTTCTACGCTTTCCAGACGGGCGATATCCTCATCGAGCACCTGCAACTGGCGGCAGGTGCCGGCAACTGTCTCATTGCGGAAGATCTGCGCCACTGTGCCGCCTTTTCCCACGCGGTCACCGTTATTGACGGTGTAAAACAAATAACCGTCACCGATCTCCGCCTGCACCGGCGTTTCCTGTCGGATGGCGATGGCCTGTGCCTCCACCGTTTCAAACACACTGTAAGGGCTGACTGTTTCCACTGTCACATTGGAATAGAGGACCTGAAACACCTGATAGCCGACATAGCACAGCAGCAATAATGCTATCAGCAGCAAGCCAAACCGCTTCAAAAAGCCTTTCATTCCGTGCAGCCCTCTTTCTTCATAAATTCAACAAAGCCGCGGCGGTCGCCGCCATTTCATCACCGTCGGCGTAATCATCCACGAACAGCATCGCGGCCTCCTCGCGCCGAAACCACGAAAGCTGCCGCTTGGCGTAGCGGCGTGTCTCGCGCTTGATGTTTTCCACCGCTTTTGAGAGGGAACATTCCCCCGCAAAATAGGGAGCCAGTTCCTTATAGCCGATCGCCTGCATGGCGGTCGGGGCTTCGGGCGATCGAAGCACCTGCTCCGCTTCTTCGAGCAGGCCGCCTGCCAGCATGGCATCCGCCCGCCGGTCGATCCGGTCGTACAGCAGGGCACGGTCGCGGAAATTCAGTACCAGCATCCGCACATCATACGGCGACGGCTCTGCCTTGGAGCGGCGGTTCCACTCACTCATGGGCACGCCGGTGAGTTCGGCCACCTCCAGCGCACGGATAATGCGTCCGTGGTCGTTGGGGTGCAGGCGTGCCGCCGTCTCGGGGTCGATCTCTGCTAGGCGGCACAACATCGCCTCGCCGCCGCATTCTTCGATCTGCGCTCGCAGACGGGCGCGCAGGGCGAGCGTTTCGTCCCCTGCCTCACTGGAAAAGGACAGATTGTCTGTCACTGCGCGGATATACAGTCCCGTACCGCCGCAGAGTATGGGCATTTTGCCGCGGGAGAGCACACCGTTCACGGCCGCACGGGCATCGGCGGCATACTGTGCCACACTATATCGCCGGCTCAGCGGCAAAAAACCGAGCAGATGATGCGATATTCCCTCTATCTCCGCTTCGGTGGGGCGCGCGGTCCCGATCATCAGGTCGCCGTACACCTGCATGGAATCGGCAGTGATCACCTCACCGCCGTATCGCTTCGCAAGCGTCACCGCCAGCGTAGACTTGCCCGATGGC
>JAZRVU010000081.1:0-4792 GCA_045599305.1 Acutalibacteraceae bacterium
GTGCGGACGGCCGCAGCAGCGAGGTCAAGGAGATCGTCTCATGTGATCTGTGCCGCACCAACGCCATCGAAAATTTCGACACCGCCGGTATCCGCTTCCTCATGGACAACGGCGCGATGGGCGTATTCGTGGGCTCCCACGCCACCAAGAACGTGACCGACCCGATGTTCGAGTACCTCTTCAGCGACGGCACCGTGCGCTATGACGACACCGAAAAGCAGATCGTGGGACATCTCAAGGGCGGGCGGATCATCCGATACGGCAATCCCTTTGCCGATGTAAACGAAAAAATTTTCATCGCCATCCGCGCCTGCCGCGAGGCCGATTTCGTGCCGCTGTGCGGGATCGGCACCGCCGCCCCGCACGTGCGCTGTATCGAAATGGTGCAGCAGTTCCCCATTTTGGATTCCGACCCCGCCTATGTGAAAGAAAACGGCCGTTTCCTGTATGTGGACGGATGGGACGAGATCTTAAAGCAGATGTACCGCAACACCGATGCGCTGGCAGATACCCCCGGATTCAGAGAGCGGGTGATCTGACGTGACGAGGGAAGAGATCTTCACCTTTCCCGCCCCGCCGGCGCCGCTGCCGGAGCCGGTGTCCTTTGCCGCCGTGGGACTGGCACACGGGCACATCAACGGTATGTGCTCGGGACTGCAGGCGGCCGGCGGCGTGCTGCGCTGCGCCTATGATCTCGACCCGGTGCTGCTGGAGAATTTCTGCAAGGCGCACCCCGGCGTGACCGCCTGCCGCAGCGAGGAAGAGATACTGGAGCGGCCCGACATCCGCCTGATCGCCTCGGCGGCGATCCCCATTGACCGGGCAGACATCGGCATCCGCGCCATGAAAGCGGGCAAGCATTTCTTTGTGGACAAGGCTCCGCTGGTGACAGAGGAGCAACTGGACGCGGTACGCGCCGCGGTGAAGGAGACGGGCAAGCGCTACGCCGTCTATTACAGCGAGGGGATGCATAACGAGGCCGCCGTCTTCGCCGCCGATCTGATCCGCCGCGGCGTGATCGGGCCGGTGTTCCACATGGAGGGGCTGGCGCCCCATCTGCTCGGCCCCGAAAACCGTCCCGACTGGTTCTTTCGCCGGGAACAGACCGGCGGCATCCTGATCGACATCGGCTCGCAGCAGACGCATCAATTGCTGACCTATGCCGGGTGCGCCGCCGCCACGGTGGACGCCGCCCGCGCCGGCAACTTCTTCTGCCCCGCGTATCCCGGGTTTGATGACAGCGGAGATATGACCCTCACCGCCGAAAACGGTGTGACCGGCTATTTCCACATCGACTGGCACTCCCCCGCCGGGCTGCACACATGGGGGGACGCCCGCACCTTCATCGAGGGACGGGACGGCTACATTGAACTGCGCAAGAACTGTGATCCGGGCGGGCAGCCCGGCTGCAACCATGTACTGGTGGTGAACGGGGAAGGCATCTTCCGCGAGGACGTGACCGGCAAGGTGCCGTTCCCGGCGTTCGCCGCGGTGCTGAACACCTGCCTGACCGGGGAATTCGACCCCGCGGTGCAGGAAACGGAATTCGAAGCGATCCGCCTGGCGATCCGGGCGCAGAAAATAAGTGGGAGGTCTTTGTGATGACATTTGAAAAGGTACAGGGAAAAGGCGCCGTCTACACCCGTCTGACCGACGCAGAGTACAACTACACCTTCGGCTACTATTCCAATAACTCGTGGGTGGATGACCACCGCATCGTGCTCCAACGCTTCAAGAATCTGGAAGCACCCACCGATCACGCCAACGTGCTGGTCGATCTCGACACCGGCACCGAGGAAGTGCTGCCGTTTCGCGGCGGGACAGTGGTGTATCAAAACAATATCTATTTCATCAAGGACGGCGTGCTCTCGGTGTGGGATCTTGAGACCCGCGAGACCCGCGAGCTTTACCGCGAAGAGGGGATGACCTTCGCCCACATGACGGCGGACGGCCGCTTCATCAACTGGGCCGCCGGCGACCACGGCACCGTGCTGGATCTGCAGACCGGTGAGGCCACCCGCATGGAGACCGCCAGATTCGCCAAGCCGTTCAATATGATCAGCCACATGATGATCTGCCCCACCGACCCGAACATCATGTTCTTCTGCCATGAGGGCACCACGGAATATGTGTCCAACCGGCTGTGGATCTCCGAAAAGGGCAAGCCCTCCCGCCATATTGCCGAGCAGCATCTGGACGCAAACGGCAATCTGGGCGACTGCTTCGGCCACGAGAGCTGGGCACCCGACGGCAAGGGCCTCTATTTCATCAAGTACAAGTGTTCGCCCCAGCCGCCGCGCGGCATCTGCTATGTGGATGTGCAGACGGGCAAGGCCGAACTGCTCTATTCCGCCTTCCACTACTGGCACGTCTGCTGCTCGCCCAAGGCGAACTACCTCGCCTCCGACACACAGGACGGCACCTTCAGCGGTGTCTGCCTGGTCGACCAACGCACCGGCAAAGAACAGATGCTGGTGGAGGCCGGCACCAACTGGACGCACCCCTGCCATCCCCACCCGATGTTCAGCCCCGAAGAGCGTCTGCTGATGTTCCACGAACTGGTGGACGGCAAGTGCGCACTGGGGATCATCGATATCCAAAACGACGTACAATAAGGAGAGAACCGGTATGCTGAACTTCAAAAAGGATTTTGAAAAGGATCTGTTCGAGCAGGCGATGAAGGACTACGCCGACTCCTACGATCCGGCGGTGCGCATGAGCACCTCTTACCGCGGTCTGCACGGCTACCACAGCCGTCTTTCCGACTGCACCGTGCACGAGATCCGCAAATCGTTTGAGTATGCCTACAATCTGCTGGAGCATGACGCCGAGGGCGACCGCGAGCGCGCGTGGGACATCCTCTACCGCGTGCTGCCGCTGCAGGATGTCAACCCGGCACGCGACACCTACGGTATCTGGCAGTATTTTCTGGAGGAGGATCTTGAAGAGATGAATCCCCCCGACTGGAACTGGGCGGATTTCAACGGCAAGCTGATCCTGCAGATGCTGCGCGAGCACAGTGACGCGCTGACAGATGACCTGAAGGCCCGCATGAAAGACGCGGTCTATCACGCCTGCCGCTCCATCATCCGCCGAAATGTGCAGCCGCATTACACCAACATTTCGGTGATGGGCTCCTATGTGACGCTGGTGGCGGGCGAATTCTTCGGCTGGAAGGATATCTTCGACTACGGCAAACAGCGGCTGACCAACCTCTACCGCTACAACGTCGACCACGGCAGTTTCAGCGAGTTCAACAGCCCCTGCTACACCTTTGTGGTGCTGTTCGACCTGACCCGCCTGTACACCGAGGTACAGGACGCCGACTGCGCCCGCATGGCCAAGGAACTCTGCCGCATGGCATGGGAGACGGTGGCCATCCACTTCCACGTGCCCACCGGGCAGATGGCCGGCCCGCACGACCGCGCCTACAGTTTCCTGCTGGACGACGGCACCAAGCTCTCGGTCGAACGGGCGCTGGACTACCGCATCCGGCTGGCGCGGGAATATCCGGCACACGAATTCTCCGACCGGATGCAATGCCCCGAGGAGTTCATCCCCTATTTCACCACCCCGGCCGAACGGGTGCTGGACAACACCTTTGCGCCCGGTCGCATGGCCTACACCTACATGAACGACACCTTCACGCTCGGCTCGCTGCACCGCGAGGTGGCGTGGAACCAGCACCGCAACGTGCTGGGCTATTTCGGCACGGTGGAGGAGCCGGTGGCGCTCAATCTGAAATGCCTGCACGACGGATATGACTACTGCTCCGGCATGATGGTCACCGTGCAGGAAAAGGAACGGACGCTCACCACGGTGGGCTTCACCACCAACCGCGGCGACACCCACATCAACCTTGACCCGGTGAAGGATGCCACCATTTCGGCCGACGACCTGCGCGTGCGCTGGCTGTTCGGCGGTGCGGTGAAGCATCTGGATGTGGAAACGCTTGCGAACAACACCTTCCGCGTGACCGACCGCCGCAGCGGTCTGCACGTGGTGATCGCCTTCCCCTTTGCCGTCATGAGCGGGCAGAAGGTCACCTTTGAGGTCAACCGCACCGAAGACGAGCTGGCCATCGACGCGGTGCTCTATCACGGCGAGCGGCGGGACATCTGCTTCACCGATCTTTCCGAGATCGCCGTGGCCACCGCGCTGTGCATCACCTTTGACGATGTGACGGCGCTGCCGGTCACCGCGGCGGCCGAAAACGACCTGCTCACCGCCGAATATGACGGGCTAAAGGTGCAGTGCGGTACCCGTGCAAACAAGAGCGACCAGTATCTCAAGACCGTGCGGCTTTTCCGCCACGGCAAGCCCTATGAGCCGGCATTCTGACACTTGACAAATCGGCCGAACGCCAGTATACTGGTGTTCGGCCGATTTTCGCAAAAACGGGAGGAACCGATATGGATATTGCCGTGCAGGCGGTGGGCATTGCCGCCATGGTGATGGCGCTGCTCTCCTTTCAGCAGCGCACCCAAAAGAATATCATGCGCCTGCAGATGGCGGCCAATGTCCTGTTCATCATCCACTATTTCCTGCTGGGCGCCCTCATCGGCGGCTGCATGAACGTCATCAGCCTCATCCGCGCCGGGATATATGCACAGCGACAGGATAAAAAATGGGCGGCCAGCCCCGTGTGGATCCCGATCTTCATCGGCGCCGCGGCGGCAATGTATGTGCTGGGTTTTTGCTGCTTCGGGATCGAATGGAACGTGAAAAACGCGCTGGTGGAACTGCTGCCGGTGCTGGGCATGGTGGCCACCACCTTTGCCTTCCGCATGGA
>JAZRVU010000082.1:0-6844 GCA_045599305.1 Acutalibacteraceae bacterium
GAAATGAGGGCGTCTTCGCTTCATCAGGTGCGAAGCACCGTCTTCATTAACGAGCGAAGCGAGTGACTTCATTAGTTGCGACTTCATTCAAAAATATTGATTTGATAAAAAACAACATCATTTCGACGTAAGCCCGACGTCATTCGGAAATGATATAGTATTCCCCTACTTGTTACGCTGCGAGACAAAAATACCTGTCGATCGGAGATTTCTCTCTTTTCGGCAGGTATTTTCATTTACTTCTTTATGCACCTGTGTCTTTTGCCCTTCGGCCTTTTTGAAAATCAGAATCACTCGGAAAAGCCGGACTCGACCAGCGAGACCAGTGCGTTGACAGCACTCTGTTCGTCGGTGCCGTCGGCGATCACGCGGATGGCGGTGCCGCCCACGATGCCCAAAGACAGCACACCCAGCAAGCTCTTCGCGTTGACACGGCGTTCTTCCTTTTCCACCCAAATGGAGGATTTGAACTCGTTGGCCTTCTGGATGAAGAAGGTGGCAGGACGCGCATGCAGCCCGACCTGATTCTGAACAACAACGTCTTTCACAAACATGGATGATTCCCCTCTCGTTTCAAGGCGAAAGCCGCCTTCGCACATATCACACGGCCTGCTGTGCAGGTACGGTTAAAACTTAATTGTTATTATATCACAAATATATGACTCGTCAATCGGCTTTGTCCACTTTCATATGCAAAATCCGCAATTTTGGTTCTCTGCCCTATTTTGCCCAAAAATCGAAAGCCCGATTTGTGAAATATACCATGGTGAATTTTTACGAAAAAGGGGGTCAGCCGTCGCTTTCGGCCGCTTTACGCCATTCTTCCACCTGTGCGCGCTCCCGATCGGTCAGATCGGCGTGCGCCAGCATATCCGGCCGGTGCAGAAAGGTGCGGTACACCGCCTGTTCCCGCCGCCATTTGCGGATGTTTTCGTGATGCCCGCTGAGCAGGATCTCCGGCACCGGGCGCCCCTCCCACTCGGCAGGGCGGGTATATTGCGGATATTCCAGCAGGCCGGAATAGTGGCTCTCCTCGGTGAAGCACTCCTCGTCCGCCAGCACGCCGGGAGTCAGGCGCGCCACGCAGTCGGCCAGCACCAGTCCGGGCAGTTCGCCGCCGGTGAGGACATAGTCACCGATGGAGATCTGCTCGTCCACCAGCGCCTCCAGCACCCGCTCGTCCACCCCCTCGTAATGTCCGCACAGGATGCAGAGGTTGGGCAGCTGCGCCAGTTCCTTGGCGCGCTGCTGGGTCAGCACCGCGCCCTGCGGCGACATATAGACAAAGTGCGGACGGGTGCCGGTCTCCTCGCACACAGCGCGAAAACAATCGGCGATGGGCTGCGGGAACAGCACCATGCCCATACCGCCGCCATAGGGGTAATCGTCCACCTGCTTTTGCTTGTTCAGCGTGTAATCGCGGATCTGGTGACAATGCACCTCCAACGCCCCCTTGGCACGGGCACGCCCGATGATGCTCTCGCTCATGACCGCCTCACACATTTCGGGAAACAGTGTCAGGAAATCGATTCTCATACGTCAAACAGCCCCTCCATCGGGCGGATATACACGATGCCGGCCCCCACATCCACCTTCGCGATGATCGACGGGATGGCGGGAATGAGCACCTCTTTGCCCTGCCACGCCATGTGGTAGACGTCGTTGGCGCCGGTCTCGCTCACATCGGTGAGGGTGCCGTATTCTTCGCCGGTATCGACATCTGTCACGCGGGCGCCGATCAGATCCTGAATGAAATACTGGCCCTCGGACAGCTTGACATCCTTACGGTTCAGATAGAGCACCCGGCCGCGGCAGACGGCGGCATCCTGCACCGTGTCGATCCCCTCGGCCTTCACCAGCACGATGGTCTTATGCGGGCGGGATTTCACCCGTACCGGCTGCTTGCCCTCGGCATCCCAATAGAGCGTTTTGAGTTTGGCGAACATCTCGGGGCTGTCGCACCACGGCTGCACCCGCATTTCGCCGCGTACGCCATGGGTGCTGACCACCTCGCCGGCCTCCAAAAATTCCCGTTTCGGCATGCTGCCGCCTCCTTACCCTTCAAAAAACGGGCATACGCCCAGCGGCATACGCCCGTTTTTCTTGAAATCTTATTCTTCGATCTCCACCGAAATTCTGGCATCCTGACGGGTGGCCGCGGCACGCATCACCGTGCGCAGCGCCTTGGCGATCCGCCCCTGTTTGCCGATCACACGGCCCATGTCGTTTTCCGCCACATGCAGGTGGAACACGATGATGCCTTCCTCATCGGGGGCGTCTTCCACCACCGAGACGGCATCGGGGTCTTCCACCAGACCTTTGGCGATCGTGAGCAACAGTTCTTTCATCAGATGCCCGCCTTTTTCAGCAGATCACGGACGGTATCCGTGGGCTGCGCGCCGTTGGCGATCCACTTCTGCGCCTTTTCGATATCCACGTTGATGACCTTGGGATCCTTCATCGGATCATAATAGCCGATCTCTTCGATGAAACGGCCGTCACGGGGATAACGGGAATCCGCCACCACAACGCGATAGAAAGGAGCCTTCTTTGCGCCCATACGGCGCAGTCTGATTTTCACTGCCATGAATGTACCCTCCAAAAATTGAAATGTTTTTTATTATATTCTCATCCGCAATGTGCGGAAATGAATACCTTATTCAGCGGAAGCCGCCGGGCATACCGGGCATACCGCCCATGCCGGGAAACCCGCGCATGGCGCCCTTGCCCTTGCCGTTTTCCATCTTCTTCATCTGCTTCATCATCTGCCGCATCTGGTCATACTGTTTGACCACGCGATTGACGTCCTCCACCCGCATGCCGCAGCCTGCGGCGATACGGCGGCGGCGGGAGGCGTTGAGCAGATCGGGCTTGGCGCGTTCGGCCGGAGTCATGGAAAGGATCACGGCCTCCACCCGGTCGAACTGTTTGGGATCGATCTCCACGTCCCGCAGCTGCTTGCCCATGCCGGGGATCATGCCGAGCATGCTTTTCAGATCCCCCATTTTTTTCACCTGACGCAGCTGCTCGAGCATATCGTTGAGATCAAATTTATCCTGCTCCAGCTTGCGAGCCAGTTCCTCGGCCTCTTTTTCGCTGATCTGCTGCTCGGCTTTTTCGATCAGCGAGAGCACATCGCCCATTCCCAGAATACGGGAGGCCATGCGCCCGGGATGGAACACCTCGAGATCATCGAGTTTTTCGCCCGTGCCGGCGAATTTCACCGGCTGACCGGTGACTGCCCGCACCGAAAGCGCCGCACCGCCGCGGGTGTCGCCATCCAGTTTGGTGAGGATGACGCCGGTAATGCCGAGCGCTTCATTAAAGGCGGAGGCGGCGTTCACCGCGTCCTGACCGGTCATGGCATCGACCACCAGCAGGATCTCCTGCGGGCCGACGGTGGACTTGATATTCTTCAACTCGTCCATCAACTGCTCATCGATGTGCAGCCGACCGGCGGTATCGAGGATCACATAATCGTTGCCGTAATCTTTGGCGTGGGCAATGGCCTTTTTCGCAATGGTCACGGGGTTTTCGGTGCCCATTTCGAACACCGGCACCCCGGCCTTTTCGCCCACCACCTGCAGCTGCCGGATGGCGGCCGGACGATACACGTCACAGGCGACCAGCAGCGGGCGGCTGCCGCGGCTTTTCAGCATTTTGGCCAGTTTGGCGGAATGGGTCGTCTTACCGGCGCCCTGCAGACCGCACATCATCACCACACAGGGCGGATGGCTGCCGGGTGACGCCAGATGTGCGGCTTCGCCGCCCATCAACGCGGTCATTTCCTCGTTGACGATCTTGATGACCATCTGGGCGGGCGTCAGGCTTTCCATCACCTTGGAACCGATCGCCCGCTCTGCCACCTTGGCGGTGAAGTCCTTGGCGACCTTATAGTTGACATCGGCCTCCAGCAGTGCCAGACGCACCTCGCGCATGGCTTCTTTGACATCGGCCTCGCTCAGTTTGCCCTTGGAGCGCAGCCGCTTGAAAGCGGCAGACAGTTTATCGGATAATCCCTCAAATGCCACGGTTTTCTCCTCTATTCATTCACGCTTCGGCCAACTGCTGGGCCACTTCGCGGATACGGCGGACACGCACATCGATCTCGCGCGAATAGCCATACCGCTCGTTGATATCACCAATTTCCGCCGCAGCCTGACGAATGGCCGCGACACCCGTCTGCATCTCGCGGAAGCGCTTCACCAGACCCAGCCGCTCTTCCATTTCGAGCAGCTGCATTTCCGCGTGCTTGACGGAATCGCGCACCCCCTGGCGGGTGATGCCGGCGTTTTCGGCGATCTCCGACAAAGACAGGTCATCTTCATAGTACAGTTCGATCATGTCCCGCTGCTTTTCGGTGAGCATTTCGCCGTAAAAATCGAACAGCAGGGCGATCTCCATATTCTTTGCCATCGGTTTCGCCTCCTTACGTTGTAAAGTCTGTAAACTTTACTACAGATTATACATGATATCGGTCATTTTGTCAAGTGATTTTCGCAAAAAAATTCGGTCAAACGACTTTTTTCTCACGGCTCTCTCGACGTGAGCCATTTGATCGACCGCTCGATGGAATCGCGGGAATTGCCCCAGTCGGCATCCTCGCCGGTGTTGCGGTAATCGAACATCACGGTGAAGTGATGCACATCCTCCCGCAGCTGCTGCAGCTGCCTGCGGGAGAGCGCGGAGGCCGCCTTTAAAAGTTCCTCCTGCCAGCGCTTATCCATGCCGACGGTCGCTTCGGCCAACTGTGAAAAGTGCGGCAGACAGAGCATTTCCTGTGCCGCGAACAGTTCGCGGAAATCCCGTTCTGTCCCGTACAGGCGGCAGACGGTGGCCAGCATACGCTCCATCCCCCACTCCACCTGTTGACAGACAAAGCAGGTACCGGCCGCTTTGCCGGCCGATTTTGCCTGGCGGCTGCTGCGCTTGCCCACGAGCGGCAAACCGGCGAACACCGTTTTCTCCGTCTCCGCCAGGTGGCTTTCCATCATCAGCGCCACCGAAAGCCGGTTGCGCTGACGCAGCAGACGGCGATAATGGCCGATGCAGAAGCCCTGCTGATTGGTTTCGGCACGCACATCCGGCTCCATCATGGCGGCGCCGGTGATATATTCCACCACACGTGTCTCCAGCGTGTCACGCATACGACAGATGGGACAGCCCTCTTTCGGCTCGAATACCTCGCTCACGGGGATACTGGTGATGCTATCGCGCATGGCTTCATTCCTCCAACAGTTATCTGTTTCTATTTTACCACAGGGGCGCCGGAATGTAAACCGCCTGCCGCACATATTTATGAAAAACGGAGGTGGTTTTCTTTGATGATCCATGTGGTAACACCGGGTGAAACGCTGACGGGCATCGCCGCGCGTTATGGCGTCCCGCTCGACCGGCTGATCGCCGACAACGGGCTGGACCCGGATGAGGAACTGGTGGTGGGACAGACGCTGGTCATTCTGTTTCCCGAAGAGACGTACACGGTGCAGGCGGGTGACACCCTGAGCGGTATCGCCGCCCGCTATGGCACCAGCGTGAACGCGCTGCTGCGCAACAATCCGCAGCTGGGCGGCGAAAGTGCCATCACGCCGGGGGAAACATTGGTGATCCGGTATATGCAGGACAAACAGGGCACGCTCTCGATCAACGGCTACGCCTATCCCTTTATCGAACCGGCCACGCTGCGGCGCACTCTCCCCTATCTGACCGGCCTGTCGATATTCAGTTACGGATTTGAGGAGGACGGCACGCTGATCGAGCCGGACGACGGTTGGATGCTGGCGGCGGCACGGGAATACGGCGTGATGCCGATTCTGGTGCTGACCACCCTGTCGCGAGGCGGCAGTTTTCGCAGCGAACTGGCCGGGCTGCTGCTCACAGACGACACCGTGCGGGAAAACCTGATCGACAATCTGCTGGCGGTCATGCAGGAAAAAGGATATATGGGGGTGGACGTGGATTTCGAATATATCCCGCCGGAAAATGCCGCCGCCTTTGCCGACTTTGTGGCCGAACTGACCGCCCGTACCAACGCGCTGGGGCTCATCACGCTGGTGGCGCTGGCACCGAAGACCTCTGTCGATCAGCCGGGTCTGCTTTATGAAGCGCACAACTACGCCGCACTGGGCGCCGCGGCAAACTACGCCCTGCTGATGACGTATGAATGGGGCTACACCTACGGCCCGCCGATGGCGGTGGCGCCGCTGAACAACGTGCGGCGGGTGCTGGAATTCGGCGTGACGCAGATCCCGCCGGAAAAGGTCCTCATGGGCATCCCCAACTACGGATACGATTGGCCACTGCCCTATGTGATGGGTGAAACGCGTGCCCGCACGATCTCCAATGCGGAAGCGGTCAACATTGCCCGCCGCGAGCGCGCCGATATCCAATTCGACCCGGTAGCGCAGGCGCCCTATTTCAATTATACCGATGACAGCGGACAGGCACACGTGGTCTGGTTCGAGGATGCCCGCAGCATCGAGCGCAAGCTGGCACTCATTCCGGAACTGGGGCTGCGCGGTGCCTCCTACTGGACGGTGATGCGCTGGTTTCCGCAAAACTGGGCGGTGCTCAACGCCCTTTACGACCTGCGGCAATGAAAAGAGGCTCCGTAAGGGTGCCTTCACAAAGGGATAAATCGTCTGAAAACGCATCTTTCAGCGAATAACTGCTTCAAAAACAGGTGACATACGACAGTATGCCACCTGTTTTTTCATGGTTCTTCATCTGAAATATGCGGTTTTCAGATGCGCAGCAGTTTTGAATGAGATAGGATCGAGCGAAAACGCCGCTGACAAAGCCGCAGACATACGGCCGTATTTCAAGGCTTTTCAGCAAGTTTGCG
>JAZRVU010000083.1:0-22849 GCA_045599305.1 Acutalibacteraceae bacterium
TTCACCACAGAGCATTGATATGCCCGTCATACTAAAAAAGGCCATGTGCCCGCCGGGCACATGGCCTTTTTGCAATCGTTCTGTTCAGTCCGCGCCGTAAAACTCGTCCAGCACGGCCGAGGCGGTCTCGGCCCACACGAACAGGTTCTGCGGGCGGTCGCTCACGGTGCTGATATCCTTGAGGGTGATATCGCACGGGCAGCCGTATTTCAGGCAGATGCGTGCCGTTTCGGCGATCTCGCGCCGCACCACCTCGGGGTCGGTCTCGATGGCGACATGGGCGGGATTGGGCTTGCGGGACATCACGAAATCGCCGCCGATCTGCTCGGCGCTCGCCTCCACATCCGCCCACGGGCTGACGCCGATCTTGCGCAGGTTGGGGAATTTCTTTACGATGTCGATGCGGTCGTGCAGCGGCTCACAGCAGCCGTAATAGGTGAACGCACAGCGGCTCGCCAGCGGGATCGCATACTGGATATCGAATTCGTCGTGTGCGGCGGGCGAAATGGAGGAGAACATCTGCGCCATGGTGCGAAACCAGATATCGCGGCAGCCGTAGGTGCCGTCGGTGGAGGGATCCGGCACCGTGACGCTGTTCGGCGTGCAGTGAAGCGACAGCCAGCGGGGGTCATAGAGCCCCAGCGCCTCCATCTGATCCATCTCCGCCTTCATGGCGTCGGTATACAGGCCGATGATGCGGTGCAGATACTCCGGCCGCTCATAGATGTCGATCAGGATCGGCTCCACCCCGCGCAGGCGGGCGATCTTGTCCCACGGGGCGTGATAGATGCCGTGTCCGCGCAGCGTGACCGGCATGGTGTCGCCCAAGATCTCCTGCGCCCGTGCCACATTTCTGGCATCCGCTTCGGGATAGGCGCGGATCTTTGGCAGATGGAAGGCCTCCAGCGCCCGCTCGTCGGCCAGCACGTCCACATATTCGTGGGATTTGATGCCGGTGTGCTTGCCGTCACGGGTCTGCTCCTGCATCACCAGACCGTTGCCGGAATGGGAATACGCCTTATAGATGACCCACGCCGGCTCTATGTAGTTATCGCATTTGAGATGTTTTTCGCGGAAAAGCGCTTCCCGCAGGGTATATTCCATTTTGCGCAGTTCGAGGTCCTCACACACGCAGTCGAGCGCGCCCTCGAAATTCATCTGCTGCCACGGGATCTCGTCGATGATGAGCGGCGGGCGCACGATCTTCAGATCATTGGAATCGCGAAAGCGCTGACGCATTTTCACGTGTTTTTCGGAATTGGCGATGGCCATATACTGCTTGGCCAGTTCCCGGATAAGCGCCACATCTTTGGTCAGATCACTCATATCTCCCTGCTCCTTTATGAAAACATCATGCCGTTTACATAGGCATCGCTGAAAAACGGATGGGTCATCAGGTCGACGGTTTCGGCGTTCTGTGCAAGCGACTGCGCGCCCTTTCGCAGATCGCCGTTCATCAGCAGCATCGCCGCGCCGTCCAGTGCCGCGTTGCCGATGGCTTTGGTGCGGGCGATGCACTCCGGCGGCAGCAGGCCGATGCGGCCGGCGTTTTCACGGTCAAGGCAGGTACCGAAGCCCCCCGCAATGGCGAGCACCGTCACCGACCCGGCCGACACCCCCGCCTCGTGCAGGAGGGTGCGCAGCCCGGCACAGATGGCGCTTTTGGCCAACTGCACCATGCGGATATCCCGCCGGGTGAGGGAGACCGCACCGGCGATCGGCAGAGTCTTCTCCTCCAAAAAGCCGGTCTCGTCCACCGTCTCGTTTTCCAGCAGACAGGCGACCGCGTCGATCAGACCGCTGCCGCAGATGCCGACGGGCTCACCGTCGCCGATCACGTGCGCCGACAGGCGGCCGTCCTGCAGCGTCACCCGGTCGATCGCACCGGTGCCGCCGCGCATCCCCATCGAGATGCCCACCCCCTCGAACGCGGGGCCGGCGGCGGTGGAACAGACGGTGAGCGTCCCCGCGTGCCACAGTGCCATTTCGCCGTTGGTGCCGATATCGCACAGCATGGCGTTATCGGCGTCCGGTCGGCACAGATCGGCGGCCAGCAGGGCACAGACCGTGTCCGCCCCCACAAAGGCGGAAATACAGGGCGGCAGATACACGGGCGTGGCGGGCGCCACGGCGGTCAGTCCCAGGCTGCCCGCGGTGACGGTCTCGTCAAATCCGTGCGGCAGGGAAAACGGCGCCTGCAGCAGCCCATCGGGCGCGGTCCCGGTCAGCAGGCAGAGCATGGCGGTGTTGCCCGTCATGACCATGCCATCCACCGCGCGGGGATCACACCCCGCATCGGCCGCCAGCGCCGTCACCAGTTTGTCGATCGCCGCCGTCAGCACGGCGGCCAACTGACGGGAAGCCCCTTTATCGGCGGCCTCCAGCCGGGAGATGACGTCCGCCCCGAATGTCTCCTGCGGGTTGAGCAAGCCACGCTGCGCCAGCAGGGCACCGCCTTTATCGAACAGTCTCGCCGCCACGGTGGTGGTGCCGATATCGACCGCCACCCCGAAAGACGAAAAGACGGGGTGTACGGCGGTGCAGACCGCCGCCCCGTCTGTCAGCACGGAGGTTTTTGTTGTATCCGCAAGGCGCACCACGGTGCAGGGACCGACCACAGTGGTGCGGCAGGCCAGCCGCACCCCCTGCGCGATCTCTCCGGCGGTGAGCACCGCCCGCTCGGTGTCGCTCAAAGGAGACAGTGCCCCGTGGGCGATCACCTTGCATTTGCCACATTTGCCGTGCCCGCCGCAGGGCAGGTCGCACGCCAATAGATCGGAAAGCCGGGTACCGGACGCGACAGTTCGCTCTTCGCCGCAAACGGTCACCAAGACCTGATCTGTCACGTCCTCACCCCCTCACAGGTCAAAGAAGACCGCACCGAAATAGGTCACGGTATCTTTGCCGTTGATGTACTTCATACCGGCCTTTTCGGCCATATCCGACACATGGACGCCATAGGACTCCAGTGAGGCGATCGCCCGGTCGGGCGCGCGGCAGGGCTCGCCCGTGACCTTGGCGCACACCTCGCAGACCCCGCAGCCGCCGGCACCGAGGTGCAGCACGCGGGTGAGCGATGTGTCGGCAAACACGTCGCGCACCTGCCGTACCAGTCGGTTATGCGTTGTCCGGCACTCCTGCATCCCCTCAAAATCGAAACTGTCCTCCAGTTCGCCCACCGTCTGGTAGACGAGGGCGTACCGATAGGTGGGCAGCGCGGCCATCAGGTCGTCGATCTCCCCCACGTCGGGCGGACACATCCAGCAGCGGCCGTACATGCCGCAGCTGTTCGAAGCGCAGACATCGCGGAACACGCGGTCGGTCTTCACCTGCGCGGCAGGGATGACCCCCACGCGGTAGGCACCCAGCGCCTGTACACGCGCAGTGAGATCGTTTAGCAGTTCTTTCTCATTTTTCATAAAAATCCCTCGCAGCGGCAAAGAAAGCGTCCACATTCTCCCACGGTGTGCCCGGCGGGATATCACAGCCGGAGGAGAGGACGAAATTGCCGTATTTCCCCGTACGCGCCAGCAGATCCCGCGTGGCTTGGCGGATCGACTCGGGCGTGCCGTTACAGAATTCGCCTGCCGGGTCGATATTGCCCATCACCGGCACATCGGCCGGCATCCTCTCAAGCATGGTGACCATATCCACCGCGTTGCCGAAGTGGAAGGCCGCCGCGCCGAAGGTGCTGAACGATCCGGTCATCAGCGGGGTGTTGTTCCCGCAATTGTGATAGATCACGATGAAGTGCTCGTCCTGCACGGTCTCGATGATCCGGCGGACATAGGGGGCGGAAAACGCCTCCTCCATCGCGGGGGACAGCAGGCCGGAGACCGGCTCCGCGATCAGGATACCGTCGGCACCCGCGGCGCGGAAGGCCTTGGCATAGTCGGTCAGAAACGCGGTGGCCTTTTCGAGCACGGTGTGCACCATCTCCGGCTCATCGTAGCAATCCACCATGATCCCGGACACGTCCAAAAGCCGCGCCGCCAGCGAAAACGGGCCGATCATACCGGCGAACACCGGCCGGTCGGTGATCTTTTCGCACGCCTTGCGAACGGTATCGATATAGATGTCCGAGCGCGCCGTCCCGA
Organism: Acutalibacteraceae bacterium; assembly: GCA_045599305.1. GTDB lineage: Bacteria > Bacillota > Clostridia > Oscillospirales > Acutalibacteraceae > SIG588. The sequence continues at coordinate 4,098 of JAZRVU010000083.1, forward strand.
CGGCGGGAACGGCAAGCGCCGCGGCGGCCTCCTCACTTTCGATCAGCCGCCCCACCACGGTGGGCACCTCGGTGTCGGTGAACCGCACGGCGGCGCCGAAGCACTCCGCCTCCACCGACAGATCCATGAAGCTGATCGCGGCGGCGGCATCGGTATGCGCGGCCACGTAAGCCATGCCGGCCGCCTGCAGATCACTGCTCGCGACCAGCTCCCGCACAGTGCAGCCGAGCGCCGACACCGCGGGAAACGCCAGAATGGGCATCGGCCGCCGGGAGCCTGTCAGCCCGGCGAGCCATTTGGTCATATTCCGGTCAGCCATACGCTCACTCTTGGCAGAACGCCACGGCGGCATCGGCGGCGCTCGCGGCGTCCACGGTGTAGGCGTCGGCACCGATCTTGCGGCAGTAGTCCTCGCTCACGGGGGCGCCGCCGATCATGATCTTCACTTTGTCCCGGATACCCGCTTTCTCGGCCGCTTCCACGACCTCACGCATCACATCCATGGTGGTGGTCAGCAGGGCGGAGCAGCAGATGATCCGGCAGTCCTGCTCCACCGCAGTGGAAATGAAGGTCTCGGCGGAGACATCGGTGCCCAGGTCGATGACCTCAAGGCCCTTGCCCTCCATCATCATTTTGACCAGATTCTTGCCGATATCGTGCAGGTCACCGCGCACGGTGCCGATGCAGACACGGCCGGTGGCTTTCACGCCGCTTTCCGCCAGATAGGGCTTGAGCACCTCCATGCCCATATTCATAGCACGGGCGGCCACCAGCACCTCGGGCACATAGACCTCGTTCTTCTTGAACTTTTCGCCGATGACGCTCATGCCGCTGAGCAGGCCCTCATTCATGATGTCGATAGCGGAGCAGCCCTCTTCGAGCGCCTGCGCCACCATTTCTTTGACGATCTTGGCTTTGCCTTTTTGCAGGTTTTCGGAAATTTCACTTAACACGATCATAATTTTCTCTCCATTCGGTTTTGTATTTTGATCTGCACGGTGCAGATGGCGGTACTGATTGGGGGTCATCCCCGTATGTGTGCGGAATACGCGGTAAAAAGTGGGGACATCCTTCATGCCACACTGTTTGGTGATCTCGTCAACGGTAAGGTCGGTTTTGCCGAGCAGGTCACAGGCGCGGGTGATGCGGACACTGCGCAGATACTCCGCAAAGGAACTGCCTGTCAGCCGCCCGAAAATTCTGGAAAGCTGCGATTTGCTGATGAACAACTCGCGGGCAATGCTCTCGAGCGTCAGACTGCTGTCACCGCAGCGTTGTGCCACCGCCTGCAGCGTAAAAGAGAGCGCCTTGCCGTCCTTGGGGGAACATTCAGGTATGCTCTTGGTCGCGCCGTTCACGACCCGTCCCACCGTGATGAGCAGCACCACCAGGTAGGAACGGATGCCGTCGCGCCATTCCCGCCGGCCGCCGGCCGCCTCGCGGGCGATGCCGTCGAGCAGTGCGCTCACCTCGTCCTGTGTCCGGGCATCGAGCATGGCATAGGCCGTCTGGGCATTGTCGCGGAACACGCCGTAGCAAAAACGCACATGGTCGGGATTGCCGACCTCGCCGTCAAACCAGTCGTGTACGTCGAAGAAGAGGCGGCGCACCGCGAACCCTTCGTCCTCGCCCCCCGCAAAATAGCCGTGCGGCACATCGCCGCGGCAGACATAGATGTCTCCCGCCCGGCAGGGGATCGGCTGATTCAATATCTGATGGATGCCGCCGCCCGCTGTGACCACACTCAATTCGATGATGTCGTGGGTATAGAGCCGGGTGAACGCCGTGCCGGGGTCATACGGCTCGCAGTCGTGCAGCGTATCGCAGAAGACGGGAGCCTCTTTCATCAGTTGGCTTTTGGACAGCCGTGAGGAGCGCCGCTCTTCGTTCACGCCGTTCACCTCCCCCCGCCGTCTCACTTTCAGAGCTTGATCTCTTTGACCTTTTCGGCATAATACTGCACCAGTTCAAACTTGGTGCCGGGCATCAGCCGATGATCGGGACACGGGATGAAACCGCCGAGCGCCGCCAGCCGCTGAAGCCGTGCGAGTTCCGCATCCACCGCTGCGCGATCCCGCCGCAGCACGGTCTTGTCCATGCCGCCCACGCCCAGCACCTTCTGCCCGAACCGGCCGCGTGCGGCCTCGAACTGGTCGCCCCACACACCGACCTCAATGGGAAACATGGTGTTCACGCCGTTATTCACCCATGTCGGCAGCAGTTTATCCGTCACGCCGTCGCAGTCGAGCGACACGATATCGATGCCGTACTGCCGCAGCAGATCACAGCGCTTTTTGTAATGCTTGGCGCACAACTCGTCAAAGATGGCGGGCGAGACCAGCGGGCCGCTTTTAAAGCAGATATCCTCCCAGAAGTGGCCGTAATCCACCTCGATGCCCGCCTCCAGCACCGCCTTCACGCACTGATACTGCATCTCGGCGTAGGTGTCCACGATATCCGCGAACAGTTCCTCATCCTCGTCATAGAGCAGATAACTCATCCCCGCCACGGTGGTGATGCTGCGGATGTCACCCAGCACACTGCCGACATACAGGCCGATGGGCACATCGGCGGGACGGGTCTCGTTGAATTTTTTGACACTCTCCGCATCGGCTCGCTCGGGGGTGAACTGCATCTTCGGCTTGAAGAGTGTCTCGAACGCCTCACGGTCCTTAAGCAGATAATCGTCCTCCGAGGGGATGGAGACCACACCGGGCTTATACCGTTCGATCACGCCGAAGCCGGTGAGCACCCGCTGCGACCCGTCAGCAAGAGTCTCCAGCACCTGCCGCTCAAATGTCGGCATCAGGTCGATCAGCGGGCGGTAGTTGGTGTCGCCCCAGCAAAAGTCCCAACCGAAGCGTTCGTCCAGTTCCCGGCGCGCCTCATTGTTCCCGGCGTTCACCGCCTCGGCCAGTTCAGCGGAGATCTCCCCCGCGGCCACCCACTCGGGCAGCAACTCTTCCCAATAGCCGAAATGCACCGCCGGCATCCGGTCAGCCGACTGAAAATGCAGAATATTGCGCGTTCTCTCTCGGTTCGTCATCGCGGCCTCCTGAAATCAAAGCATTTTATAGTTTTATTATACAGGGAAATTTTCAAAAGTAAATACGGTAATTTTGTTTTTCATGCAAAAGTATGCAACAAAACCATATTGTCTTTCGGGTAAAAATCCATTATGATAAGGACATAATTTCAAGAAGGAAGGATGAGCCTTATGCAGGAAAAGCGCGATTTTTGGGAACTCAATCGGGCGATCATCCGCGGGGAGGCGGGCGGCCGGGTGCTGTGGCAGCCCCGGATCGACTGCTGGTATTCCGACCGCATTTTCCGCGACGGCACGCTGGCCGCGCCCTACGCCGGTCTTTCGCGGCACGATCTCTACTGCACGCTGGACGTGTCGCCCCGTGTCTATGAATTCAACGGCTGTATCGAGGCGTATGACAAGGAGCCCGTCCGCCGCTGGAGCCGTCCCGTCTCGCCGATGGTGACGGAAATACACATCGAGACCCCTGTCGGTGATCTGACCTACCTGTGGCAGACCAACGATTCCAACGGCGGTGCCTACAACCAGACCTTCCCGGCCACGACCGAGGAGGATGTGAAGGTGCTCATCTGGCTCGAAAACAACACCCTCTGGCGCTGGAATCAGGCACATTATGACGATATGCTGCGCACCTGGGGACGCATGGGGCTGCCCTCCATCTTCGTGCCGCGGGTGTCCATCCAGAAGGCATTCGTGGACACGATGGGGGTAGAAAACACCATCTATGCCCTGGCCGACTTCCCAAAAACGATGGAAGAATATTTCTTCGCCGCGGAAAACAGTGTGATGCGGATGATCGAGGTCATCAATCAAAGCCCGCTGGAATGGATCAATTTCGGCGACAATGTCCACGGCGGTGTCGTCTCACCGCAGTTGTTTGAAAAATACATTCTGCCCGCCTATCAGCGCCGCAATGAGGCACTGCACAAGGCCGGCAAATTCACCTTCGCCCATTGGGACGGCGACTGCAAGCCGCTGCTCCCCTTCGCCCGCCGCTGCGGGCTGGACGGCATCGAAGCCATCACCCCCGTACCGCAGGGGGATGTGACCATCGACGAGATCAAAGAGGCGCTGGGGGATGAGATCTTTTTAGTGGACGGCATCCCTGCCATCCTGTTCGAGGATATCTACCCCGAGGAACTGCTGATCGACACGGCCAGAGAGCTGATCGAAAAATTCGCCCCGAAGCTGATCCTCGGCATTTCAGACGAGATGTCCTCGATGGGCAACATCGAGCGGATCAAGCTGGTGCGCGACCTTGTGGACGAATACAACGCCAAACTGAAATAATAAAAAACTCATCCGCCGGTCGGCGGATGAGTTTTTTATGTTTAATAGAATTGAAATGTTTCTACGACCCCGCAGGCGATCTTCTCCCCGGCGTTTCCCGCCGGCTGTGTGATAAAATCGTCCGGATCAGCGTGTACGATCACCGTTTTGCCGATGATCTCTTCTGCCGAAAAGCGGTCGGTCAGAAACACCTGCCACGCATAGCCAAAGTTACCCCACAGCGGCAGCAGATCGCCCGCATGGGCAGGATGCGGGCATCCGTCGGGATCATAATGGGTCAGCGCATCCGCAAAGGGGTCTTCGTCATTGCCCGTGCAGGCGTCGCCCCCGTGGATATGCAGGGCGAATATCCGCTTTTGGCAGATATCCTCCTCCCACGGCAGTCCGTAGACCTGTGCCGCCACCAGCACCCCATAGCGGGTCTGATAAAACTGTATCTTGCCGTCGATATCGGGATAGCGCTCGCTGCCGCGGATGGCCGCCACCGCCGCCGGTGCCTGCTGCAGCACCCGCAAAAAATACACATTGAGTTCGTAAAACGGATCGTTCAACATGATCACCGCTCCTTTCCCTGTCAGCCTATGCCGCAGGGAACGAAAAGGTGACAGCCAAAGCGCTTTGCACAAGCGAGCCGCCGGTCGATCATATTCTCATCTGCGCGATGCGGTGCAGATACTATTGCGTAAACACACAAAAAGCGGCAGTACCGAATCGGTACTGCCGCTTGATGCTTATAAAACCGCCGTGATCACGTCATCGGTAACGGTGACGCCCCACAGGTCGCCGGCCGCTGCCGCAGGCGCCGCCTGCACAGCCTCGGGAATGACTTCCAGCACCTGATAGACGGTCGCATTGGAAAACGTGGCCGTACCCAGCGTCACTGCCGTCTTCAGCAGCTCCGGCGTATTCTCCTCCGGTGCCACTGCCGCTTTGCAATAATAGGTATCATGGGAGCCCTTGATCCACTTTTCGGTATCGTAATCGACCGTCGGCATCACGGAGGGCTTACCCACGATGTGCCCCTCTGCATCGACCCAATACGAGATCAGTTTCAGACGAAGGTACTCATCGATATTGCCGGTATTTTCGACCTGGATACTGCTTTTCACACCGGTATCGCTGTCGAATACTTCCTCGACAGCACAGTCGACCTCGGCCACATCAAAGGTGTTTTCCACCGTGCCGCTTCTGGTGAACAGATAGGCTGCCGTGACGGCGATGGCCAGAATGGCCACCACACAGGCGACCCAGATGAGAGGTTTTTTCGAACGGGCAGCGTGCTTACCTTTCACTTTCATCCGGCTCACCCCTTTTTATTCACGGCCACGTCGCCGTTGCCGTTCAGCCAGGTCTTGACGGCATCGTCGTCGTTGAAGGTCACACAAGTCCCGGTCACCTGGTCGAGCGTCACAGACTGTTCCTCATCGTCAAAGCGATGTGACCAGTCGTTCATCTGCGTGACGGTATAATCGCCGAACGGGAGGCCGTGGACGATCGTGGAACCTTCACCGGTCACCGACACATAAATGACCTCATCCGTGTCGTTGTTCCGGATCTCATAGATGAATACCTGCGTACCGTTGCCCTCGTTGTCGGAATTATCGCGTTCGATCTCCAAATCACCGTTGAGCGGATTGAACTTGGCATAGAAGATGTTGGGCTCGGCTCCCTGCACGTTGTTGGGCGACAGGCGGGCCAGATCCGGCATGACGAATGCGCCGTCGGCAGCAGCCGTGGCCATGGTGGCATCCGTGTAGGTGGTACCCTTGCCGCCGGTGTTTGTCGCGCTGTAGGTGGCAGGCACCGTGCAGGCGGCATCCACATACCAGCCGACGAATTCGTAGCCGCTCAGCGCCGTGGCGGTGGAGCCGCTGAGGACAGACGCAGACCCGAAGGTCTCGTTGGTAGTGGTCAGCTCACCGCCGCCGCCGCTCCAGACCTCATACTGCACCGTATACTGCAGTGGTGTGTAGTAGAATATGATGTAGTTGTTTTCAACCGTCGGCGTGATCGGCTTGCTGATCGACGGTGCGGAAACCAGGGAATAACCGGCGATCTCCGGCGCCGTAGCCGAGAAACTCTCGCCGTAAAGGGCAGTCAGCGTGGGAGAAATGCCCAGCGTATCCGCCAGCACGTAGCCGGTGGTATCGGCTGCCACAGTTGTATAACTTGCCAGCGCCGCCGACGTCACGGGAGCACCGTAGAGCAGGTAATACACCTTATACGGATAGGACTCGCGCTGATAGAACAGGAAGAGATCCGTACCGGACGTCTGTGGCTTGATGTAATACTGGCCGCCAGCCGCCTGCGCAATGGAAGTGAGCGGTGCCGCGCCGCCGTCGGCATACACCGCCTTGCCGGCGATCAGATCGAAGCCGGCAAAATCGATCGGCGTGATCGGCGTTGACGTGTCCTTATCGGCGATACCGTCGATACGGGAGCCCGATTCCTCGAACTTGGAGGAGAAATTATAGGTGCCGTCCGCATTGAACGTGATAGCGTAATCACCATCCGTCAGCGTCTCGCCCGGCTTCTGCAGCAGGAAATGCACCGTATAGCGGGCCGAGGTCTCGTCCTTGGAATAGTAGAATGTAATGATGTTTTCGGGAGACGAAATGAAGCTGCCGGGATTCTCCGGGTCCTCGATCACCGCCAGGATGCACTGCTTGTAGAATGCATCGGGGATATAGTTCGCGATCGACTTGAAACGCTCCGTAACTACCGCGTTCCCGGTTGTGATCGTCCGCTCGGACAACAGAGGCTCACCCGTGGAAGCATCCAGATACCTTACAGTGTAATCCACCTGCGGCACGTTCACATAACGGAAGGTGAACACGTTACTGACCGGCTCCAGACTATTTTCCTCATACACCATCGTAATGGAGTGGGAAGCCGGAGTGGGATAATAGCCCGCGTTAAAATCGATATCTACGTCATAGAGCTGATGGAAAATGTCGCCCGCTTTTGCCGCAAAGGTACGTGTGGTGCCCTGATACGCATAGCCTCTGGTTGCATCGGCGATGACACGGTGCCATTTGTAGACAGGGGCGGTATCCGTACCGTCGTTCAGGCAGATATAATTGCGGATAACACCGCCTTTTGTCACCGCAACCTCTTTGTTTGCGAGGGCAGCGGACGGCGTTTGCAGCAGCGCCAGCCATTCGGAATCATTTTCCGCGTTATCCAATGCGTAATGGACGGCATAGGGCTGCGCGGTATGCGTACCCCAGTCGGCATAGACGTTGGTATCGCCTGTGATCGGCATATCAAGAGGCGTGAACGCCTTTTTCTGCTCGTTCTCGACGATGAACCAACCGCTGAAATCGTATTCCGTGGTCGTTCCGTTGGGATTCGTTACGACCAGTTTGTCGGGGTTCGCCAGATTTCCGACAGGGGATCCGTGGTCGACTTCCACCGTGTATTTCTCGTCGGGCATCGAAGCCTTGACATAGACAAGGGACTCATCCGGAGTGCCCGCCGCAACGCTTGCCTCATATGCAATCATATCGTCGTAGGTTTCAAAGAAACGCACCATATGCTGGACGGGAACCCATTTTGCATACAACTTAACGTCCTTTGCCGGCATTTTGTTGGTGGCAGTCCAGTCGAATTCCGTGCCGGGGTAGCATTCGGGCGTCGTGTACCAACCTTCAAACCGATATGCGTTGGGTTCAAGGGAGGACGGATAATCCGGCTCGCCCGGATTATACGGATTCATGTTCTGCTCGTAGTAAATCTCGCTGCTTTCGCCCCAGTCGGCGTTGTAGTTGTAGAAAGACAAGGTATACTGGTTGCGCAGATAATAGAAATAGTCCTGAGTACCGTTTATTCGCGCAGTGTTGTTGGCATACGCAACATCGTCGTTGCTTGTATACAGACGGTATTTTGTAAATCCGTCAAGGTCAATAAAGTCAACGTCCATGGTGACGCCGCTGTAATACGCACCCGCCAGCCGGTAGTCATCGACGAACTGATAGCCGCTTGAATTGCCTCGCCCTTGGCTGACCGTAGCAGTCTCACCGAGATAGTTCGTATATTCCGCTGTGGAATCGCCCGGGATCGTCTGCACACAGTAGTGCATGGTGATATTGCTTTTCCCTGAAGATTTTTGAGCCAACAGGATCAAGGATTTGTTCGTTTCATTTTCCATTCCGGGCATACGGTCCATATATACAAGGACCGAATCCAATCCCAAGTCGTTGCTGCTATCAGGATCCCAACGATAAGCATTTGCAGAAGTGTATTGCGTTCCGTTGTAACCGGTGACAGGCCAATATGCATGAATATCAGCGTTGTATTTTGCGGTTATCTTGTAAACGAGGTAACGAGTAGCGCTGGATACTTGGCTACCACTTACAGTTGTTCTGCAGGTACCGTCCGTGTGGGAGTGCTCCGGCTGCGTGCATACGAGCACGCGCGGGCAGTCGGCGGTGTGCACATGCTCCGCAGCGTTGCCGCATATCAGGCATTCCTCTGTGTGGATATGATGCGTGGGATCGGTGCAGCCCAGAACGTTGCAGGTGCCGTCACCGTGGGTGTGCTCTGTCTTGCCGCAGTCATAACAGCTGTCGGTATGTTCGTGTACCGGCTTGCTGCAGAAGCAGGTGCCGTCACCGTGGGTGTGCTCATTCTTAGTGCAAGTGAAATTGATTGTAAGAGTACTGTACCTTCCCGTGTTGCCGGTATAGCCGGTACACGTTACCGTGCTGTTCGTTCCATACAGCAACTGATAATAACGGTCTCCGATTTTGTAGTAGAGATATTGCTGATTGGTGCTTGCCTGGGAATTGTAATACATCGTGACGCCGTTTACTGATATCGCTGTGGCGTTGTTCAGATTTTCCAGGGCGGTGGTAGACAGCTTGAAATAATACCCGTTGCCGTAGTTACGATAAGAGCCGCCCACGGCAGCGCAGGCAGCGCTGTGCGTATGCGCTTCATAAATACAGCAGTCAGCGCTGTGCGTATGCGCTGCCATGCCGCACTTATAGCGGCATGCGTCCGAATGGGTGTGCTCGTCGAGCTTCGTGCCGGTGCCGTTGCAGTTGTAGCAATCGTCGGTGTGGGTATGCTGAACCAGCCCGCACTTCGTATAGGTGCAGGTGCCGTCATCGTGGGTGTGGGGCGTCTTGCCGCAGTCATACACGCAGGTTCCGTTTCCGTGCGTATGCTCGGAAAGGGTGCAGCACTCCCCTGTGTGCGTATGCTCGGACATGCCGCAGGTTGGGGGCACGGTACTTCCGGACGCCACGTTGCCTTCGTAAACATACCATGTACCGTTGATATAAATGGAGCGGTAGGTATTACCGTAGAATCCGGTGGTAGTGCGAGTATAGACCTGACCGTTGCGAAGATTGGTGGTGGGTCGGCCGGTGGAGTAGTTAGTGCCGGTGGCTGTAGTCGCGGTAGCACCCGGATAGCAGGAAACCCCGTGAGTGTGCGCAATATTACCGCAGCTGTAGCATGAACCCACATGGGTATGCTCGGTTTTGCCGCAGATCATGGTTGCCGCTTGTGATGACACAGTATAGGATCCGTTACCGGTCGGCGTTGCGAGCGTACCGTAACCTGAAATGCCGCGATAGTTGCCTGTGCCGAGATAATACCAGTTGGCACCGTCATAAAACCAAATATAATTATCATTGGAAGTGTTTCTTCTATATCGATACACATGACCGGTCTGCAGATTTGCAATGGCGGTCATCACACTTTTGCCCTGGTTATCCGTCGCACGTGTTCCCAGAGTATATCCGGTTTGCGTTGTATAACAGGAAATGGAATGTGTATGTTCTTCCTGCGTACACGTCAGATAATCGCAATTTCCGTCGCCGTGCGTATGTGCAGTCAGCGAACAGCACGCATCGGTGTGCGTATGCACCTCTTTGGAGCAGCATGCATCCGTGTGGGTATGCTCATAGCCGACGCAGGTATAGCATGCCGCCGTATGGGTATGCTCGGTCAGCGGGCAGGTGTCAATAAGACAATCTTCCGAATGGGTATGCTCCTCGAGCGAGCAACATTCTTCCGTGTGCGGCTTTTCGTCCAGGCCGTAAACGCAGCAGTCGGCGGTGTGCACGTGCGCTTCCGTGCAGTCGTATTCATAGCACGCATCCGTGTGTGTATGCTCCGGCACGACACAGCTGCCGGTATCATAGAACAGGATGTCATAGGTGTTTCTGGAATAATAGACGTTGATGATGGTGGAGCCGTCGCCCTCAACGATCACCCTGTCGCCGTTCACGAACTTGGTCTTCGCGCTGTAGTAGGTGAAGTACTGTGCATCGGTAAGCGAAGCGCTCGAAGCGGGATTGGCGGCAACGATCGCGTCATAATCCGTCAGCTCGGTGGCTGACAGAGCCGACACGGATTTGTTGCCCCAGTAGCTGTAATCGGTATCATCGGCGTTTTCGGCCCAGTATACGATGGTATACGTCGTGTTGACCCGCTGCCAGAGTGCCTTATAACTGACACTTTCCGCCCGGATCGTACCCGTAAAGGTATGGGGCGCCGACGCCGCCTCGTCCGGCACACCGTCGCCGCAGGAGGATTCGAATGTGAAATAGGCGTTCGGATATGTCGTGCCGCCGAAATCAAAGGATTCGGAATACGCAGACGGACTGCCGTTCAAAGCGTACTGCTCCGCATCGAGCGTGATGGTGGTGAGATACGTCTCCTTCGAGCTGTCGGCGTATACCTTAAACTCGTAGCGTGTGATCTCGTCCCATCCGACAAATACATAGCCGGCCTTAGTCGGAGGCGTGACGGCAAAGGACGCACCGTAGCGGGCATAGATAGGCTCTACGCCGTAACCGCCGTCCATGTCAAATTTCATCAGATAATAGTTTCTGTCGTAATAGCACTCGAACACGGTAGAGCCGTCGGCCGCGACCGATTCGGGATAGTGGTACAGAGGAGAGAAACCGTAATCGGCGTTCGGATCGGTGATTCCGAAATAGTCAAAAACCGGCTGATACAGCACTTCGTCAGACACGATCGTGCCGGTCTTGGCCATGCCGCTGAAGGAAATGGCACCGTTCTGGGTGTAGCCGTCATCGTTGATGTTCTGAAAATAGTATTTGACGCTGTAGGGGACATCGACCGCCTTATAGTAGACATTGATCACGATATCCTCGACCGGATCGACACCGGGCGTATAGGAGACGCTGACCTCGTTGGCGGGAACGGTCGCCTTGTCGTTGATGATCTGCTTACGGATGGCATACAGCCAGTCGCTGTCCGTTTCCGCCACGCCGGTGGAATCGTTGACATAAGCACCGTCCGATTCACGGAAGGTATAGGAACGTTCCGTTTCGTCCATCGTCACGCTGATCGACTCGTTGTCGGCAAGATACACGTCCTCCGCCGAGCCGGAATAATACGGAGCGAAGCCGATACTCGTTTTGGACATGACAAACTGAGAGAAAGCGGCATCATAGGCGACTCTTGCCGTATAGGGCGCCGCCACATGCTGCGCGTCCGGATCATCCGCATAGAGATAGTTGATCGTGATATTCACGAATTCCGGAGTGGCAGGCGCGGCCGCGAGCATGCGGCGCGCAGCCTTGACCGGAGCCTGTGCCTGAACGGGCTCGGTACGCAATCCGACATCGGAACTGACAGCCGGCACCGCCTCCTGCACTGTCACGCAGACGGGCGCTGTGCACAGACGTCCCGTCTGGGTCTTCAGCGTCAGACGGACATACGCGCTGCCGGACGCATCCATCACAGAAGCGAGCAGCGCATAGGACATCTCGGCCGACGGGCCCGTCATATCGAGGATATCGACCCAAAGAGCATTCGGGATATCGGCCAGCACCTGCCACTGGCAGGGATACGCCGCATAGGCGGCAGGGATCTCGGAATAAATCGTGACGCGTTCGTCCTGCGAAAGGGACAGCGCAGTGATACGTTCCCCGCCGCTGGTCAGATAGAAATCCGCGCCTTCTTCGCTTTCCGCCGTACCGGTGGCCACCATTGAATAAGGAACGACCGCAAAACAGGAAATGCACATACAGATGCTCAACAGAACGGATAACACACGTTTTCTGATCTTCATACCGATTGCTTCGACCGGATGAATCCCGGCCGTTCCTCCTTTCTTAACAAATGAATAGTCGGACTGATCATGCATGCGCGCTGACGGAGTTCCACGCAGCGGCGGCATGCGCAGCCTCGGTCGCGAAATCGCCGAAGCCGTCATACTGGACAGCCGTGCCCTGCACCGCGATCTGCAGCGAAGTGGGCAGTGCCTCCAGCTGTGAGCGGATCAGGCTGCTGCTGACCGTCACGACGCCGTCTTTGATCACATTCTGCTGGGCAAGCGCGCCGTTCGGCTCGACGATCGTGTAATAGACATAATCCGTACCGTCGTTCGTCAGATAGGTCCAGTCTTCATCCACAGACCATTGCAGCGCGGTATTGGCGGTGCCGCCGACACCGAAGATGCGGTGCCCGGTGGCATCGATATCGACCCAGCCGGTCGGTGTCACACGCAAAAACACATAGCAGGCCGCCTCACATCCCTCAAAGCGGACGTCGATGTCTTTGTCCAGATCCACACCGGGGATGATGCGCAGGGTGTTGCGGATATCGCCGTCCGTCACGGACTCACTGACAAAATCACCGGTCTCCGAAATGGTAAGCGTACCCATCTGCAGCACACGGGCGCTGTCGCCCGTGGTGCCGGTGATCACATATTTGGAAAACGCCACGCCGGTGAACAGAAAAGAAGCCACCAGCAGATACAGAAGATAGGTGCGCACCGGAAGTGTTTTCTGTAACGATTTCAGTTTTTCGAAGAATTTCACGGCCGCCTCCTCCTTTCTGCAAACATTTTGTCACCGGTATCACTCGCCGGAAGATGGTTCTTTCTTTTCCTTTTTATGCTTCGCCAACAGGGCGAGCCAATCGGGCAGCTTGATCAGCAGCAGGCCGACCAGCAGCAACAGCAGCATTCCCAACGGAGACTGCAGCTTCTGCACCGCTTTGCCGACCCCCGGAATGATCTTGACGACCTTTCCGACGATCTGATCTGCGGTGATCGCCGGATCGGCGGCGTTGTTGGCATCGCCCTGTGTGATGATCTGATCGCCCGAAACAGACACGATACGGTGGGTGACCGCCGTGCCGCTGTCTTTGGGCAGGTAGGTCACGATATCGAGTACCTCATAGGTCTTCTGGCGATGGTTGATGACCATGTCATCCACATGGATCGCATCCTCCATGCTGCCGGAAAGCACGATCGCGCTGGAATATCCGCACACGGTCGGCATCCGGACACCGAAAAGGCGGGACGCCGCGATCATATACAGATTCATGCACAGCACCAGCACCACGACTGCCGTCAGCAGCCAACTGAGGACGTTCAGCACCGTGCGGAGCCCCTTGGATACTTTCATGCCTCCGGCTCCTGCTTTTTGCGTTTGAAGGGGATGGTGAATATCAGCAGGAGCAGGCTGATCGCAAAGAGGCATACATACCCGTAGATCATGGCGTTGTCTCCCGTCACAGGCGGCTCGGGCGCATAACTGCCGTCGTCCTCGACGATGATATACACGCCCATCAGGACATCCTCGGCGACCTCCCAGGCGGCATCGTCGCCGAAAGCGGTATCGATCACGTCCTGCGCATCGCTCACTTCATAAAGCCAGTACCAGTCGATATCGAAATCGGCGATCTCGCCGCTTTTCAGGCTGCCGGTGAGCGTTTTGACCACGCTGGACGCATCCACGCCCTTGGGCAGCACATAGCGGTCGGTCTCCTCCCCATCGCCGTCCATAGCGGCGGCCACGGGCAGATTATCCGTGGAACGGATGGTGTAGAGCGTAGTGGTATATTTCACTTCGTTGTCCGCCTCGTTCTTCAGGCGGACGGTGTTGTCGCCCCCGGTACCGGGAGCCAGCATCTTATCGCTGTTATCGGAATGGACATTCTGATAGACCGTATCGAACAGCGTCAGCTCCCCGGAGCCGTCCGGGCGCACCGTTGTCGAATCGTCCCATTTGAGGACGTGGGGACGGTAGGTGATGATGTGATCCGGGCTCTTGCTTTTGCCGGCATAGGTGAGAGAGAGCACGATCGGGAGGGTGAGCACTTCCAGGATCAGCAGGATCAGCAGTGCGGGCAGCAGCCAGCGGCGCTGCCGGGACAGAAATTCCATGGTTCACCTCTCCTTTCGTCAAATACAGAATACACGGAATGTTTTGCGGCAAAGGTATGTGTCCGCCGCACGGGCGCACACCTTCGGCGCAAAGCCAAAGAAACCGGAAGAATTGTTTATCCCCGCCTGCCCCTGCCACCGAGCAGACGGGGAAGAAACATTCAATTAAAGGCAGTTATGCGCGGAATTAGTCGATCTGGGTCACGGTGCAGCCGACCTCGAGCTTCAGCGTCGCATAGTTGTCGAAGAACGCCATGTCGCCCAGGTAGGTATCCCACTCGTCATGCTGCTCGATGTAGGTGCCGTTCTCGTTCTCGAAATACCACTTCCAAGAAACGTCGAAATCATCCAGATCCGCACCGGACAGATCGGTGCCGGCCGCATAATCGTGAGTAGCGGACTCGGTCAGAGCTTCCACAGCAGCCTCAAAGGCAGCCGCAGAGGCATAGTCCAGGCCGTAGACGGATTCGCCGTCCACAGTGATCTCGATGGGGCAATAGAAGGTGTCGACCTCGCCATCGCCATCAATGTCGATCATCCAGTTGTCGGACAGTTCGAAGTCATTGATGGTGAAAGCAACGCGGACAGCGACCTCGGGGGTGCCGGTCAGGCCGAACTCAGCCAGCGTGCCGGTGGTGCCGGGGGCAACGACCTTCCAGTCGTCCTCAGACTCGACGGTATTCACCGTCAGAGTGTAGGTGGCATCATCCGCTTCGTACTTCTTGCTGAACAGGTCAGAACTACCCGTGATGCCCACACCGAACTTCGCCACGCGGGCGGTGTCGGAAGCAGCACCCTCGCGGACGTACTTGGCATAGGTGCCGCTCGCAAAGCAGCTGGTGATCAGCGTGAGAGCCACCACAAGAACAGCAACTCTCATAGTCCAGTTCTTCTTCATAAATTTTTCCTCCTAAAATAAATTGTTGGGGCAAATTGACGTTTGCCTCCGATTTTCGGGACATACGCTGCCCCAACGGTGAGAATGTCTCACTCTATATCACCTGCTGCGCCAGTGGCATGGCGAGCAAAGGATATACATACTTAAATGCGCCTTTTCAGACGCTGTCGTCCGACGGCGGGGCGTCGGGCTCTTCGGAAACGGGCTGCTCCTGTGTCAGCTTACGCAGCCGTTCCAGCTCCGCCTCCATCTCGGCGGTCTTACGTGCCATTTCCTCCTGCTGCTCCCGGAGCTGCTCGTCCTTGGCACCGACCTTCTGCGCGCTCTTCTGCCGGCGGATGATATCATATATGATAAAAGCGAAGAGCGGCACGCCGATGAACAGGAGCATCCCCAGCGGTTTTTGCAGGAAATAGGCGAAATCGCCCACCTTGGCGATGCGGTAGAAGTAGATGCCGATCACGTGGTCTGCTTTGACCGGCTCCTGATCCTTCGAGAGGTTGGCATCGCCCTTGGTGATGAACTGCAGGGTGCCGTCCTCGGCCGTTTCCACCCGGATGATCCGGTGGGTGACGACCACGCTGTCCTCCAGGAAAGAGATCACATCGCCGACCTTAAGGTCCTGCGGATCGGCCTTTTTGATGAAGATCAGGTCACCGACCTCGATGTGGTCATCGGCCAGCCGGATCGTGTTATACCACATGCCGTCATCGCCCTTGTCGATCACAGCGACGATCTCGTTTT
Source organism: Acutalibacteraceae bacterium (assembly GCA_045599305.1). GTDB lineage: Bacteria > Bacillota > Clostridia > Oscillospirales > Acutalibacteraceae > SIG588. The sequence goes on from JAZRVU010000083.1 coordinate 20,235, forward strand.
CGACCATATAGTCTTCTTCGTAAGACCACATTTTGTCACCGGCCCCGAGAGCGGCGATCTGGCTTTCGGAAAGATCGGCGATCTCCTCCGGAAACACCTTATGTATCACATTCCCTGCCGCCCGGTCGTCCGCATCGTTCCAAATGCTCATGGAGCCGGACTGCACGACCATCGGCGTGACACCGAAAATCGACGGCGGTGAATCGGGAGTGATCACTCCCTTGATGATGATCGTGACGTTGGTAATGAGCATCAAACCGAATATGATGCACAGGATGATCCCGACGACCGTCAGCACCACATGCACGCCTTTTTTGGTTTCTGCCATGTCACCACTCCTCCGCCTGAAATTTGAGGACACTTTCCTTTATAGCAATACATAATACCATCATTTTGGCACTTTGTCAATAGTTTCGAAAAAAATTCGCGGTGCCGACACCGCAGTGCCGTAAAAACGGTCTTGCTATTTCCGGCATCCCGCTTATGAAACGCGATACGGATATCGGTCATGCTTTCATCCAATATATACCTATATATAACATAGATCACCTTATCGGCCAAGGGGAAGCGTGAGGGGCTTGCCGCACAAAAAGCCCTCATCGCGAGGCGATGAGGGCCCGAAAGCTTTCGCGCAATACTGCAAAATCAGCCGTGCGTCATCCTCCGACCAGCCGTCGGCTCTTGTAAATTTTTCAAAACCTATTGAAAATATGCGGATGTTCATGTATAATACATTTGACAGTTCTATGGACTTGAAGCGAGTAGTGAAAAGATATACCGGGGTGCAGTGCGCTTCGCAGGCGGCGCCGCTCCGTGATGCCGGTCACCATGGTCCATATGAACGGCCGAAGCAAAATCGAATGTCGACCTTGCCGAACAGCATAAACAAACTCATCAACACAACGGAGGAATGAAGTATGAAAAAGTTTTTAGCCATCCTGCTTGCAGCGGTGATGATCCTTTCTCTTGCCGCCTGCAGTGAAAAAAAGGAGCCCGGTACGCAGGGCACGGATGAGCCGCAGGCAACTTCCGGCGATACCGAAAACACGACTTTCCCGGAGGGCGACCCTGCGGAATACAGCCGCGAGTATTGGGAAGCCAAATATCCGGGCGAAAACATCTGCCCGTTCTCTATCGAGGAAAACGGGACCGAATACAATTATTACTGGGTTTCCGGCCTTGACGGTTGGGACGGTACGATGGCAAGCTGGATTAACCAGCCCTTTAACTGGAACGGCTGGCACAAGACAGAGGACGGCTGCATCGTGAACGAGGACGAGACCCTGAAGATCACCGACAACTGGGCAAACGGTGACGAATCCATGTCCAGCTACTGCACGGTAACCACCGAAAAGTACGATAAGGACAACGCCGGCAACCAGGATGCGGCGGTGAGTGAGGACTGGCCGTTTGCCGATTATCAGAAGCCCGAAAAATGCGAGATCGGCGAAATCGAGGATTGGGGCTCGTACTCAAAGGTCTATGTGACCTGGGAGAGCAAGGATGCCGCCAAGGAATACAAAGAAGCGCTTGGGCTCAGTGGCGGCTCCACAGCCGACATCGACGGCGCTTTTGAGTATACCGGCAGCGAGGTGATGATCTCCTATTCCGAGACGAGCTCGCTCGCAAACTTTATTTTGATCTATAAGTAATGACGTCGTGGACCCGTGACCGTTGAATCCGTAACACGAAAAAGGAAGCGTAAGCGATACGCTATCCGTTCCCGACGGAACGGATAGCATGGAAAAAAGCACTTGGCCGATCGCCAAGTGCTTTTTCGTGCCTAAAATATCATTTAAAGGTCAATGAAGACGGGCTACGCCCTAATGAAGCAAAGTCGCCCATTTCTTTCGTTCTCTCATTTCAATTTCTTTATTAGCGTCAGTGTCTTCATTCTTCATTAGCACCATCAGGGGCGACTTCATTGAAGAAACCACTTCTTACGAAGTGGTTTCTTCTGGCTGGGGAATAGGGATTCGCTCTCGCCTGCGGGCTCGGTCCCTCAACGGCTCTGACAGTCCACCGGACTGTCATTCACTACCGTTTCGCTGTTCGAATCCCTCTACAACAAAAAATGAAGAGTAGCATCTTACGATACCACTCTCCATTTTTGGCTGGGGAATAGGGATTCGAACCCCAACAAACAGAGTCAGAGTCTGTCGTGCTACCATTACACAATTCCCCAATATTTTTTTGCAACAAAAATATTATACCGCATTTTAGGAATATGTCAAGGATATTTTTACCTATTTTTGACTTTTTATTCAAAAGTGGACTTCAAATAAACATCCATAGTAAAATACTCTGGATGTTTATTTGATTTCTGCCAAATCGTAAGGTGTTGTTTGATATACAAAATAGTTAAGCCAATTTGAAAACAAGAGGTTTGCGTGTGCCCTCCAAGATACAACAGGTTCTTTATTCGGGTCGTCGTCCTTAAAGTAATTCTTTGGTATTTCAATGTCAACACCTGCCTTAATATCCCTTAAATACTCATTTTTCAGGGTATTCGCATCGTATTCCGAATGACCCGTTATAAATATCTGTTTGCCCTCTTTGGTAGTTAACGCATATACGCCCGCTTCGGGAGAAGATGCAAGTATTTTAAGACCTTT
>JAZRVU010000084.1:0-24213 GCA_045599305.1 Acutalibacteraceae bacterium
GGTGCGCGTGGATGACGCGGGCAGCACGTCACTGCTGGCGGGCGTCCTCACCAATCGTGCGGACTTCGAGGCCGAAAACAACGAGATCCGCCGCCGCATCGAGGCGGGTGAGGAAGGGCTCACCGAAGCCACCTGCACCCCCATCCTGCTCGGTATCACCAAGGCTTCGCTGGCCACCGACAGCTTCCTGTCCGCCGCCTCCTTCCAGGAGACCACCCGTGTGCTGGCCGACGCCGCCATCAAGGGCAAGGTCGACCCGCTGCTGGGCCTCAAGGAAAACGTTATCATCGGCAAACTCATCCCGGCCGGTACCGGTATGCAGGTCTACAATCAGGTGGATGTCATCAATACCCACCAGAGCGACGATTCGCCCTATGTAACGGCGCTGCGGGATATGCTGACCGATGGGGAAGAGGCCTCTGAAGAGGTTTCTGAAGAAAATTCTTCGGAAAATGAAGAATAATACTTGACAAACCACGGCAAAATATGCTAAACTAACAAACTGTGGGTCTTTGTGTGTTCACCTCCGGGGCGCTTCGGCGCTCCGGAGGCTGAACTGCGTAAAGATAAACCCGAAAAAAACATGTAAGGAGGTGTCATCATTGCCCACTTTTAATCAGTTGGTACACACCGGTCGTCAGGATCTGGAAAAGAAAGCGAAGGCGCCTGCTCTGCTGAAGGGCTGGAACTCCAAGAAGCGCATTGCTACCGACCAGAATTCTCCTCAGAAGCGCGGTGTCTGCACGGCGGTCAAGACCACGACCCCGAAGAAGCCGAACTCGGCTCTGCGTAAGGTCGCCCGTGTCCGTCTCTCCAACGGGATCGAAGTTACTTCGTACATTCCCGGCGAGGGTCACAACCTGCAGGAGCACAGCGTGGTTCTGATCCGCGGCGGTCGTGTCAAGGATCTCCCTGGTGTGCGTTATCACATCGTGCGCGGTACGCTGGATACGCAGGGCGTTGCCAAGAGAATGCAGGCTCGCTCCAAGTACGGCGCGAAGCGTCCCAAGGCCGGTGCGGCCAAAAAGTAAGACAAATTCATCAGCGGCTTCAATGCAGCTGTGTTTCTATATGGGGCAGATACTGTCCGCGTAGGGACCTGCATTGGCCAACGGGAGTATGTCACTTTCGAGTACCTATGATATCATATCTATGAAGGAGGGAAGTAAAGTGCCAAGAAGAGGTTCTATCGCAAAACGCGATGTTTTGCCCGACCCGCTTTACAATTCCAAGATCGTAACCAGACTTATCAACAACATCATGCTGGACGGCAAGCGCGGCGTTGCTCAGAAGATCGTCTACGGTGCCTTTGACATCGTGGCCGAGAAATCCGGCAAGGACGCTCTGGAAGTTTTCGAGCAGGCGCTCGAAAACATCATGCCCGCTTTGGAAGTCAAAGCCCGCCGTGTCGGTGGTGCCACCTATCAGGTGCCCATCGAAGTTCGTCCGGAACGCCGCCAGACCCTTGGTCTGCGCTGGCTCACCACCTATTCGCGCGCTCGTTCTGAAAAGACGATGAAGGAGCGTTTGGCTGCCGAGATCCTCGACGCTGTCAACGGTGTTGGCGGTGCAGCCAAGAAGCGCGACGACACGCATAAAATGGCAGAGGCCAACAAGGCGTTTGCTCATTTCCGTTGGTAATCGCGCGAAGCATTTAGGAGGATTGCAAGTATGTCAAGAGACGTATCCCTGGAAAGAACCAGAAACATCGGCATCATGGCGCATATCGACGCCGGTAAAACGACGACGACTGAACGTATCCTGTATTACACCGGTGTCAACTACAAGATCGGTGAAACGCATGACGGCAGCGCCACGATGGACTGGATGGAGCAGGAGCAGGAGCGCGGTATCACCATTACCTCCGCCGCTACCACCTGCTATTGGGACAAGCAAGGCACGGCCGATCGCTGCCGTATCAACATTATCGACACTCCCGGACACGTGGACTTCACGGTCGAGGTGCAGCGTTCTCTGCGCGTGTTGGACGGTTCTGTGACTGTTTTGTGTGCCAAGGGCGGCGTGGAGCCCCAGTCCGAGACGGTATGGCGTCAGGCGGACGAGTATATGGTCCCGCGTATGGCCTATGTCAACAAGATGGACATCCTCGGTGCCGACTTCTTCCGTGTGGTGCAGATGATGCGCGACCGCCTGAAGTGCAACGCCGTGCCGATCCAGCTTCCCATTGGTTCTGAAAACAACTTTAAAGGCATTGTCGACCTCATCGAAATGAACGCGGACGTTTATTATGATGATATGGGCAAGGACATGCGTGTCGAGGAGATCCCCGACGATATGAAAGAGATCGCTCAGAAATATCATGATGAGCTGATCGAAGCGATCGTCGAGCAGGATGACGAGTTGATGGAGAAATACTTCGGCGGTGAAGAGATCACCATCGAAGAACTCAAGACCGTCATCCGCCGCGCCACCATTGCCAACAAGATGGTTCCTGTCACCTGCGGTACTTCCTACCGCAATAAGGGCGTGCAGAAACTGCTGGATGCCATTGTCGACTATATGCCCTCTCCGCTGGATGTGCCCGCTATCAAGGGTATCAACCCCGATACCGAAGAGGAAGAGGAGCGCCATTCTTCCGACACCGAGCCCTTCGCGGCTCTGGCGTTCAAGATCGCGACCGATCCCTTCGTCGGTAAACTGGCCTTCTTCCGTGTCTATTCCGGCACGGTCAACGCCGGTGATACGGTCTATAACTCCAGCAAGGACAGCAACGAGCGCTTTGGCCGTATCGTGCAGATGCACTCCAATCACCGCAAGGATCTGGAAGTCGTCTACGCCGGCGATATCGCCGCGGCCATCGGCCTCAAGAACACCACCACCGGCAACACCCTGTGCGATGCGAAGCATCCGATCATCCTCGAGTCCATGAAGTTCCCGGAGCCTGTCATTCGTGTGGCTATCGAGCCCAAGACGAAGGCCGGCCAGGAGAAGATGGGCATTGCGCTGGCGAAGCTGGCCGAGGAAGATCCCACCTTCAAGACCTACACCGATGAGGAGACCGGCCAGACCATCATCGCCGGTATGGGCGAACTCCATCTGGAGATCATCGTCGACCGTCTGCTTCGCGAATTCAAGGTGGAGGCCAATGTCGGTGCGCCGCAGGTCGCCTACAAGGAGACGGTCCGCAAGCTCGCGGATGTCGACTGCAAGTATGCGCGTCAGTCCGGCGGTAAAGGCCAGTACGGCCATGTCAAGATCAAACTGGAGCCCAACGAGACGGGCAAGGGTTACGAATTCATCAACGCAGTCGTCGGCGGTGCTGTTCCGAAGGAATACATCCCCGCTGTCGATGCCGGTATCCAGGGCGCTATGCTCAGCGGTATCGTGGCCGGCTATCCGGTCGTGGATGCGAAGGTCACCCTGTATGATGGCTCCTATCATGAAGTCGACTCCTCTGAAATGGCCTTTAAGATCGCCGGTTCCATGGCGTTCAAGGAGGCTATGCGCAAGGCCGATCCGGTCCTGCTCGAGCCGATCATGAAGGTCGTCGTCACCGCTCCCGATGAGTATATGGGCTTCATTGTGGGCGACGTGTCGTCCCGCCGCGGCCAGATGGAGGGTACCGAGAATATCAACGGTGCCGTTCAGGTGCGCGCGTTCGTGCCGCTGTCTGAAATGTTCGGCTATGCGACCGATCTGCGTTCCGGTACGCAGGGCCGTGGCCAGTATGTCATGGAGCCCAGCCACTACGCGGAACTGCCCAAGAGCGTGGCCGAGGCGATCATCGCCAAGCGTGCAAAGAAGGAAGACTGAGAAATTTTCATTATTTCCCTGCTTTCTTTGAAAAAACTCTTGCAATTTTTGTTTGCTCTTGGTACAATGTAAAGGACGAGTGCAAACGAGTATCTGAATATTAAGGAGGAAATTCCAATGGCAAAGGCTAAGTTTGAAAGAAGCAAACCCCATGTAAACATCGGCACCATCGGTCACGTCGACCATGGTAAGACCACCCTGACTGCGGCTATCACCAAGGTGCTGGCTATGCAGGGCGGTGCGGAATTCACCGATTATGCCAACATTGATAAGGCTCCCGAAGAGCGCGAGCGCGGTATCACGATCAATACCGCTCACGTTGAGTATGAGACGGCTACCCGTCACTATGCTCACGTTGACTGCCCCGGCCACGCCGACTATATCAAGAACATGATCACCGGTGCTGCCCAGATGGACGGCGCTATCCTGGTCATCGCTTCCACTGATGGCGTTATGGCTCAGACCAACGAGCACCTGCTGCTGGCCCGTCAGGTCGGCGTGCCGTCCATCGTTGTCTTCATGAACAAGGTCGACCAGGTCGACGATCCCGAACTGCTCGAGCTCGTTGAGATGGAGATCCGTGAGACGCTGGACAAGTACGAGTTCCCGGGCGACGATACCCCCATCATCAAGGGTTCCGCTCTGCAGGCTCTCGAGTCCGCTTCCACCGATATCAACGATCCCGCTTATGCGCCGATCATTGAACTGATGGCTGCTGTCGACAGCTACATTCCCACTCCGGAACGTACTTCCGACAAGCCCTTCCTGATGCCCGTTGAGGACGTCTTCACCATCACCGGCCGCGGCACTGTTGCCACCGGTCGTGTGGAGCGTGGCCGTCTGAACCTGAGTGAAGAAGTCGAGATCGTTGGTCTGACCGACGAGAAGAAGAAGACTGTCGTCACCGGTATCGAAATGTTCCGCAAGCTGCTCGACTATGCTGAGGCCGGCGATAACATCGGCGCTCTGCTGCGTGGTATCCAGCGCACCGAGATCGAGCGTGGCCAGGTTCTCTGCAAGCCCGGCTCCATCCATCCCCACACCAAGTTCCATGGCCAGGTCTATGTCCTGTCCAAGGAAGAGGGTGGCCGTCATACCCCGTTCTTCAACAACTATCGTCCGCAGTTCTATTTCCGTACCACTGACGTGACCGGCGTTATCTCTCTGCCCGAAGGCACCGAGATGTGCATGCCCGGCGATAACGTCGAGATGGATGTCGAACTGATCACCCCGATCGCTATCGAGGAAGGCCTGCGTTTCGCTATCCGTGAGGGTGGCCGTACCGTCGGCTCCGGCGTTGTTACCAAGATCAACGAGTAATTGACGATCTGAACAAGCTTTTGAGCGCCCCTTTGGCCGCAAGGTCAAAGGGGCGTTTTCAACAATAAAAGGGGCTCTCTGTAACCGGAGAGCCCCTTTTTCGTTTTCTGTTGCGGTGAGCAAAGACGGTGTGGCTTTTTGCGGAATTATGATTTCAAGATACCGAAAGCCGTGCCGATCTGTCCGCCGCTTTGCAAAAGGCGCTTGGCACGGCGCTGCAGAGAGGTGTTTTCACACAATTTTTCCGGCGGCGTGTCCCGTCCGGTGCGAAAAAGCCACTCCATGCAGTCGAGCGATGCGGGGTCGGTGTGCAGGATCTGAAAACGCGCACCGAATTGCCGGATACGGGAATCCTCATTCAAAATGCCTCGCAGCGCAGGGGCGAGCAGCCATGAGTCGCAGAAATAGGCGGCCTTTTCATGGGTGGGATACTGCGCGGCAAAGAAGGATCGGGCTATTTTAAGAGATCCATCTACCGCTTGCGGGCGCAGATCGGCATCGGAGGGGATGTGTATGCTGATGGCCGGCTTGCCGTCATGCTGTGCCAGTTCATACTCCAGCGTCCCTAAGCGAAACAGCCGCAGCGATAACTGGCGATAGGTCCACCAGCCGCGATCAAAGTCGGCACGCCCCGTGCGGACGCGGCACTCCTCCAAAAAGCGCGTAAAGCAGCCCATGGTGGCCGCAAAAATATCCTTGTCAATGCCGCGGGCGGCAAAGCGATCGTATGCGCGTGCGGCACAGGCAAGCTGGCAGGCCAACATTTTCATGTTGCCTGCGTCTTCTTCCAAAAGCGTGCGCAATTTTTCATAAGCCGCCCCCGCCTTGTCAATGTGCATCAGATCGGTCAGCAGCGGCTCGGCCGCCTCCCACGCCACAAGGGTCGCCGCCGCTTTCAGACGCTTTACCGTGTCCGGCGGTATGCAGATGAGCGCATATACCTCTTCGTCGGTCAAGATCTTCACCTGCCTTATATGATCTGCTTTTATTTTAGCAGAAGGAATCGCGGAAGTCAACGGAAGAGTAGACACAATTTCATAGGAACGATTGACACCGCTCTGTCGGATGTGATATGATATTCTCGCTATAGGAGGCGATCGATCATGAACGTGTACACACAAAAACAGAACTTTTCACCCGAAGATTTTCGGTTACCGCCGGCCTTTTGCGGGCCGGTCTATTCGTGGGTCTGGAACAACGAGATGGACGAGGCGGCCATTCGCCGGGAGATCGGCGAGATGCGCGAAATGGGCATCTGTGCGGCCTACATCATCCCCGAGCCGCCCGAGTTCCGTCCCGGTGTGATGGACACTCCCATGACGCCGCCCTATCTTTCGGATGAATTCTTTGCCATGGTGCGTTATGCGGTGGAATATGCCGCTTCGCAGGGGATGACGATGTGGCTGTACGACGAGGGCGGCTGGCCCTCCGGCACAGCCTGCGGTAAAGTGGCGCACATGGTGCCGGACGCCTGCGCCAAGCGTCTCGTTTGCCGCGAGGTGGAACTGCACGCCGGGGACACGTTGGAGCCTCATCCGGACACACTGCTGGTCACCGACGAGGCACGCCGCCCGTTGGCTCTGCCCTTCACCGCGTCTGCCGATTGCCGTGTGAAGCGCTATTTTGTGGAGCATATGCGCACCCGACTGCCGTATCTGCTGGACGAGCGCGCCGTGCGCGCCTTCCTCGACTGCACCTATGAAAAGTACCGCGAGCATCTGGGCGACCTGTTCGGCACCGCGGCGCTGGCCATGTTCACGGATGAGGCCATTCTCGTCTATCCTTTCTATCTGGCCGACCCCACCGAATTCGAGGCGCAGAGCGGTTTTCGCGTGGCCGATATGGTCTACACGCTGTTCGAGGACGACCTCACCGACGAGGAGCGCCGCTTCAAGGTGGAATACATCGACTATTGCTCGCGGCAGTTCTGCCGCACCTATCTCACCACCCTGCACGACTGGTGCCGGGAGCACGGGCTGATGTTCACCGGTCACATGGACGGCGACCATCTGCTCACCACCTATCATCAGCAGGGCGGAAACGCCATGCGCCACCTGCGGGAAATGGATATCCCCGGCGTGGACGTCATTCTGCGGCAGATCTTCCCGGGGCAGGAGAATACCGCCTTCCCGCGCATCGCCTCCTCTGCCGCACGGCAGGGGGGCAAGCCGTTTGCCGTGTCGGAGTCGTTTGCCGTGTTCGGTGATGGCCTCACCTTTGAGCAGATGCGGTTCGTCAGTCTCTACCAGATGCTGCGGGGCATCAATCTCATCAACCTGATGAGCGTCACCTCCGGCCGTGACCGCTTCCTTTCGGCACAGTGCCGTCCGCATTTTGTGCCCGAACTGCCCAATTCCCGGGAGTTTGCCGATTTCAACCGCTGGCTCGGCCGGATGTCGTGGCTGTGCGCGGTGGGTAAGCCCTGCGTGTCGGTGGCCGTCTATCTGCCCGCCCGCGATGTGTGGGCCGGCGATGCCGACGCCGAACAGCGCTTCTTCGCCCTTTGCCGTGAACTGGAGCGCCGGCAGGTGGACTTTGATTTTGCGGACGACGATTTTCTGGCCGCCGCGGCGGTGAAAAACGGTCGCCTCGGCAACGGCCACGCATCGTATGCGGCCGTATTTATGCCTCACACCGCGTGGATCTCCGATGCCGCCGCCGCATCGCTTTCGGCTTTTGAAGCTGCCGGCGGGCTGGTGGCACGGGAGGGCGATCTGTCGGCAGCCGACCGGTTTGCCTCTATTGCCTGCGACCGCCCCGAACTGCGGGTCATGAAGCGCTGCGGCGAGGGGGAGACATTGTATATTCTCTTCAACGAAGGCGAGCAGGAGCTGACCTTCCATGTCAACTGCCGCGCCGATGCGCCGCACGGCTACCGCCTGTGGCCGCACACCGGTGATATGACGGCACTGGGTGACGGCGCGCTCACCCTTACGCTCTGTGCGGGCGAGGAGGCAGTGCTGCTCTATTCCGAAAAGACGTATCCCACCGTGCCCGCCGCTCCCGTCATGACGCGCACGCTGGCCGTTCTGCACGATTTCGCGGTGGAACAGACCGAGCGTACCACGCTGGAGGGCGAGTGCCTGGTGAAGCGACCGGTTTCGGGCGATCCGGGCGACCTTTCGGCGTTTTCCGGCACCCTTCGCTATACGGCCGAGTGGGACTGCGACTGCCCGACCGACCTTACGGTGACCTTGTCCGGTACGCCGGAAAGTTATGCACTGTCGGTCAACGGCCACCCCTGCGGCAAATGCCTGATGCCGCCCTATCGCTGGGCCGTCCCCAAAGAGGTGCTGACGGCACATAACCGCCTGGAGATCACGGCCACCGGCACCGCTGCCGCGGCCTTCAACTGCGCCTGCTATGACGGTGTTCCCGCATCCCATCTGGGCACCTATCACAAGGTGACGGCGGGGTATGAGCAGGAGACACCGCCCATGGCACTTTCAGAAGTGCGCATCCTGTCCGAATAAATCATCCGGAAAGTGAGGAACCATCATGTCATTGCAGGAATCCGGCGAGATGTATCTCGAGACGATCCTGATCCTTTCCCGCGAAAAGCAGGCGGTCCATGCGGTGGACGTGGGGGAATACATGGGGTATTCCAAGCCGAGCGTCAGCCGCGCCATGGGACTGCTGCGCACCGGCGGCTTCATCACCGTGGGCGAGGACGGCGCCATTGATCTCACCGACGCAGGTCGGGAGATAGCCGAAACCATTTATGAGCGCCACACCCTGCTCACCCGCGTATTGGTGGGGCTGGGAGTGGATGCCGATACGGCTTGTGAAGACGCCTGTAAGATCGAACACGATATCAGCAGCGCGTCATTTACCGCGATCAAACAGTACGCGCAGGCGCACGGTATCAACGCGGGCACAGGCAAGGAGTGAGCAGGATGAAACTGACCGAACTGCACGTCGGACTGGGCGGCGGCAGACTGCTGCAGGTGGCCAACCGCAGCAATACACAGATGATGTCCTATGTGATCGACACGCCGGACGGCCACACCGTGGTGATCGACGGCGGCTATCATAAAGGGGATGACGGGCGGTATCTGCACGACCTGCTGAAAAGCCGCGGCGGGCAGGTGGACTTGTGGATGATCACCCATTCTCACTGCGACCATTACGGCGCACTTTTGTGGATGCTGCAGAATATCCGGCCGTTCGATCTCACGATCGACCGCCTCTGCTTCTCTTTCCCGCCGGCCGACTGGATCTCCCTGGTGGAACCCGCACAGCCGTGGGAGGACGAGGCAGAAGATCAGCGCGCGTTTCTGGCAGGGCTTGAAGAGGCACACATCCTGCCGCAGCCGCTGAAAGGTACGCTGGAGTGCGGCGGCATGACGTTCGAGGTGCTCAACGATGCCTGCCCGTACGAGAAATACCATAATGTGAATGCCACCACGCGGGCGATCCGGGCGCATTTTCCCCGACGGGACGTACTCTTTCTGGGCGATCTCGACCGCGAGAGCGAGCAGGACGCGCTGGCCTGCGGCGGCCCGGAAAAGTGGCGCTGCGACATCGTGCAGATGGCGCACCACGGCCAGAACGGCGTGAGCCGCGCATTTTATGAGGTGGTGCAGCCGAAGATCTGCCTGTGGTGTGCCCCCGATTGGCTGTGGGAGTGCGATAACGGCGGCGGCCGCGGCTCCGGGCCGTGGAAGACGTTGGAGACCCGCCAATGGATGGAGGAACTGGACGCCAAAGTGCATTGCCCGCTCGCGTGGGGCGATTTTCTTTTTGACTGAGGACAACAAAAACCCGGAGCCGATCGACCGGTCGGCTCCGGGTCTTTTTGAGTGGTGTTACGCGTCGTAACTGCCGTCGGGCTGCTTGTTGAGCAGCACGGTGAGGTTGCCGTTGCGGGTGCGGATCTCGTCGATCAGCGCCTTTTCGTCGGCACCCGGCTTCAGGGTGATGTCATAGGCCAGCTCGAAGAAGGAGCCGAGCTCCACCGTCTTGACGCGCGCCAGCGCGAAATGGCGGGTGTAGTTTTTGAGCACCTCGTCGAAGGTCTTGTCCCAGCACATATTTTCCGGCACGGTGATCTTCAGCTTGCAGCGGGTGCGGGTGTTGCCGCGGGCAAAGCCGATCGCCCAGGCGATGAGCATGAACACGATGAACAGCCCCATCACGGTGGCGGAATAGGTGAGGAGTTTGAGGCCGCCGGCCACGCCGCAGGCCATCGCGAACACGATGCAGGCCAGATCCTTCGGGTCGCCGGGCACGCTGCGGAAACGCACCAGCGCGAAGATACCGGTGAGGCCCAGCGCACGGCTGAGGTTGTCGTTCACCAGCATCACCAGAATGGCGATGACGGCGGGGAGCATGGCGATGGTGAGCACGAAGTTCCACGAGGTGGGCTCATCGCGCTTGGTCAGCGAATAGACGAAGGCGCCCACCGCGCCGAAGAGGAAGCAGAACACCGCCACCACGATGAACGCGGCGAAGGGATGCTCCGAAATGACGCTGCCCTGCCCGGTGATGAGCTGCTGCGCCAGCGCATCGGCCACACTGGTGGGCGAAACGGAAAACAACTCGGAAATCAGATTGAACAACATGACAAACTCCTCCTTTATTTCGGCTGATACAGGCCGTATGCGTAATTATCGTGCAGGAACTGCCGATATTCATTACCGTATTTGGAATAACTGATGCGGGACAACTGCAGTTTCGAGAAGGTGTCGGCCAGCCAGAGGGGATAGGCGCTGCTGACCTTGACCTCCATGATGTACTTGTCCGGCGGCAGGATGAACGCGCCGTAACTGTCGTGGTCGAAATCCACCTCGGTGCGCCGCCCGCGGATGTTATAGTCGAAGGTGATGCGCAGATCGTCGTCCTGCGGCAGGAAAAACGCCTTGCGGTCATAGAACAGCGCCACCTTCGGCGTGGGGCTCTTCTGCTCTAAAATATAGCGGATCTCGTTGTTGACCTGCCGGTTCTTTTCGGACGTGTCGGGCGACACGTGGGTGTCGATAAAGGTCATGGCGTTGTCGAAATCCATCTGCACACGCCGCTTGTTCACCCGCCGGTTGATCTTCTTCTTGATCTCGAAAAACATGGCGGAGTGATTGTCCTTTTCTCCGTAGCAGCGCAGCCGCAGTTTTTCCTTGTACCGCGGGTGCTGCAGCGAGTCGCGGATGAACCAGTGATCGTCGGTGTCGAGGTAAATGTTGTTGACGATGTAGCATCCGTCGCCCGTGCTGTATTTATCCGGCACCATATATTCGAACAACTGCTCCCGCACCCGCTGATAGGTGTCCTCGTCCAGCAGATATTTTTTTTCGAATCGGTTGAACACCTGACTCATGGGTCAATGTCACTTCCCTTACAGAGTGGAATAGAACGAATCGAGAGCGGTCTGCCGTTTTGTGAGGAAATCCTTCAGGTAGGCGACCTGCTTTTGATAGGTGTTGGCAGAGCCGATGGCGGCGGGCTGGGTGGACAGCGGATGCCCCAGCGTGGCCCACCGGTCGAAGTTCAGTTCGGCGGCGGTCTTCAAAAGGGCGGCCGTGCTGTCGATGGTGGAGATCACACCCGAAAGTTTGCCCTTCATGGTGCTCCACTGCGTCTTCAGTATAGCACGCGCCTCGCTGCACTGGAACAGGTAGTGGAACCAGCCGTTGGTGCTGTCATAGAGGGCGTGGGAGGTGGCCGACGCGGTCGCGGTGTGGTTGCCGGCGCAGTTGTCCAGATCCCACAGCGGCCCGAGTTTCAGTTTGCCGCCCACATCGATGTACATATACACACTGCTGGTCATGTCCGCATCGGTGTTGTTCAGGTACTCCTCGATGAGGTACCACTTGACGAAGGACTCCACGTCGATGCAGGCGGAGATGGTCTTGTAATCGCCGGCCTTCAGGGCGGCCATGGCGTTGTTCACCACCGCGTAGATATAGTTGACGTGCTCGGCCGTGAGGCTCTTGGCATTGGTGGTACGCAGCATGATCCAGCTTTCGCTCAGGGTGTTGGCATAGAAGAACGCCTCGTTGATGGCGGGATCGTAGAAGCCCTTGCCCAGCGTCGTCCAGGCGGCGCGCTGTGCGGCGGTCGCCTTGGTGTAGAGGTGATCGTCGAACTCCAGCAGGTACCCGATCTGGTTGACCGGCACGGAGGAGGTGGTGTAGTCGGTGATGTTGACGTGGTTCTTTTCCACTTCGATCTTTTCCGCGAGCGCATAGACGCCGGCATATTCGCCGTTGAGCCACAGGTCGACATACCGCATATTCATGGTGAATTCCAGCCCCATGGCCTCGCTCAGATATTCGCCCAGGCGGTAGCGCATCAGCGACTGATCCGCATACATCGCGAGCAGCACGTAGTTCTTGGATTCGGGCAGACCGAGGAATTTGTATTTGGTGTCGAAGCGCAGGGTGTAACACTTTTTGTCGTATGTCCACGAGGTGTTGCCGCGGCCCTTCACCGAGCAGTCGGCGCCCTTGACCTGCGCGGCGGAGGAATAGGCGCTGCCGCCGCCCACGGAGAAGGAGGCGTTCTTATAATCGACAGTGGAGGTGATGCCGGCAAAGCCGGAGACAGAGAGCGACATGGAAGGCAGGCCGGTGGCCAGTTTCTCCACGTGCAGCGTCATGGCGGTGGAGGTGCCGTCCTTCGCGTTGAGCACCAGCGCGGCATCCTGCGTCAGGTCGATCACGGTGGAGCGGGAGACCAGCTCCGCACCGTTGCAGGTGACGTTTTTGCCGTAATAGGTGAAGTTGGCTTTCACCTTGGAAAGATCGGTGTCGGCCGGCACCACGGCGGTGATGCGGTCGGTGCCGATACAGCAGGCGATATTGAAGGGCAGGGTGGCGTTATCGGCCGTGGTGAGCAAAAAGCGCCCGAACTGCTTGGTACCGTTGGAGACGGTGACTGTCTTGTCGGCAGGCGCCTTGGCCAGCGTGGCAAACGGCGTGCCCGCCTCGGCCGAGCCGGGCAGGATGCCCTTATAGGTGAGAGCAGGCTGGCCGGAAGCCGTCGTGGTCGTCTTGCCTGCCGTGGTGGTGGTCTTGCCGCCCGTCGTGGTTGTTTTGCCACCCGCCGTGGTCGTGGCTTTGCCGCCGGACGTGGTGACCTTACCGCCGCTCGTGGTGGCTTTGCCGCCGGACGTGGTCGTCTGTGCCGAATGGCTTTCCGTGCCTGTCGGAGCGGTGGTGGCCACGGTGGGCGGGGTGGTGATGACCTTCGTCTCGCCCTTTTCGTCGGTGATGACGATCTCGCCGCCGGTGCCGGTCTCAATGGTGTCGCCGTCGCCGCTGTCGGCGATGACGTTGCCCTGCTCATCCACCACGACGGTGTCGCCGCTGGCGTTGGTCTCCACCGTGAAGCCGGCCGTGGTCGTGGTCTCTTCGGTGGTGGTGTTATCGGTATTTTCGCCGCCGGTAGCGGACGTGGTAGTCACATCGGAGCCGGACAATTTGGTGGTGGTAACATCGGTGGGCTGATCGCTGCCGCCCTTCTGGCAGCCGGCCAACAGGCAGCACACCAATGCGGCGGCCAGCGCTGCAGACCAAATACGTTTTGCCATACTTACCTCCTGCTTTTGTCGCTATGATTTAAAACTCATACATAAATATAATATCACATGTATACATATGCGTCAATAGCCATTCGCCGGTCATGCGCGGTTTTGTAGAAAGCGTCAAATACCGTCAAAAAAATTTGTCGATATTTTCATCGGCCGCTTTGTCGAAAAAAATCACGCCGCAGGCGATCGCCTGCGGCGTGTGTGCTCTTTTTGATCAGATGCCGGCCACGGCCACGCGGGGCAGCTTCACCGCGAGCGGGCCCTCATACCGGCTGTCGGCGTACTGCTCGGTCGAGAAGACGAGTTCTCCCTGCACCTGTGTCAGCAGGCCGTTGATGGAGCCGCCGGTCACCACGCGGGCGGTCTCGCCGTCGAACCAGTAGGCCAGGCGGATCTCGCCGCCGAAGTGGCCGCTCAGCGCGTCCATCTGGAAATCGGAGAAACTGACCACCTGGAGGTGGGGCTTCTTCTGCATTTCGGCCAGCGGCACCGTGCCCGCCTTCAGCCGCATTTTGCGGTAGTTGCCCACCGGCTCCAGCCCCAGATAGCGGCAGAAGCGGGTGGCACCGTGCAGCATCTCCAGACGGCCGTCCCTGATGAGCGGCCGGTCGACCATGGGGATACCGTCGTGACTGTAGGGTTCGGACGCACACAGCGTGAGGTCGAGCAGTTCGCCCTGCACGGCATCCCCCTGCACGGCATCGCCCACGGCGTAGTTGGAGTAGTGGGCGTAGACCGAGGAGGCGTTGGCGCGGTCACGGTAATAGGTCAGGAATTCGGCCAGTTCCTCGCCCGAGAGCAGCACATCGTATTCGCCGCCGGGCAGAACGGGCTGTGCCTTGGCGCGGGCGCGCACGGTGGCCAGCGCCTCCGTCACCTTGGCGGTGAGCGCGTCGGGGGTCAGATCGTCATAGGAGAATTCGTTGAATATCTCCACATCCGCGCCGTCTGTGCACTGCACGACGAATTCGCCTTCGGTGCGGCAGGTCTCATAGGTCACGTCCGTCCCCTGCGAGCCGACGATGCGGCAGCGGGTGCGGGTGACGAACACCTCGGCCGAGTTGATGAACGCATCGGTTTGGGTGTCGGCGGCAAAAAGCGCCCCCGCCATCACGTCGGCCGCCGCGGATGCCGAAAGAGCGGACAGCGCCGTGTCGGGGATCACGGGGTCGGCGGTGACCTTGTCGGCCAGCTCATAGTAGGGGTTGACCGCCAGCCCGGCGGCGAACCACGCGTCACGCAGCGCCTCGCCGATCTCTTCGGCCGTGGCCGAGGGGGAGAGGTGCACCGTGCTGGCACCGCGGCCGCGGGTGCCGTCCTGCTCGGTGTCGTGATACACCGTCACCTCAAAGGTGGTGATGTCCTTGCCGCGGCGCATATCGAGCTGTTTTTTAATGAAGAAGAGTTCCGCCGTGTGTACGTCGCTCTGGCGGATGAGATAGGTGGGGATATTCTGTGCGGCCAGTGCCGCCTTGATGCGTTCCAACATATCGTGTCCCTCCTCAGCCCAGACGGATGGTGGCCTTGATGTAGGGGCCGCCGTCCGAGACCTTGACCCATTCCTTATGGCCCTTGCCGCAGAAGCCGGTGCCGCTCAGGATGGGCGTTTCGCTCATCATCGAAATGGAGCACAGCAGATCCGGCACATAGCCGGTGAGCACCACCGGCGAGAAGATGCGCCCGGTGAGTTTGCCGTCGCGTATCTCCCGTGCCACGTTCACCATGCACTGGATGCCCCAGTTTTTCGGGTCTTCCATGCCGCTGCTGGCATCTTCGAGCAAAAAGCCGTAATCCACCGAGCGCAGCATATCCTCGAGCGTGTCGGTGCCGCCGGTGAAATAGGTATTGGTCATGCGGGTGTAGGCCTTGCGCTCATAGCTTTCCCGCCGGCCGTTGCCGGTGGGGGCGAAATGCCGTGCCAGCGCACTGTGCGCGTCGCAGATGCCGCTCTTCAGGATGCCGTTTTCGATCACCACGGTGTCCTGCGCCAGTGTGCCCTCGTCGTCGAAGAAGAAGGTGGCGGTCTGACCCATGCCGGCGGCGCCGTCGTGCATGGTCACCAGCGGGGAGGCGACCTGCTTGCCCACATATTCCTCCGCCAGCGCGCGCTTTTTCACGAACATATCCATCTCCACGCCGTGACCGAACGCCTCGTGCACGATCATGCCGGTGACGTCGGGCGCGCAGATGCAGGTGTATTCACCCGGCTTGATCGGCTCGCTGTCCAGCAGCTCCAGCGCTTTGGCGGCCACGTTCGTGACCTCGTTTTCCATGCGGTCGAGCGCTTCGGTGCCGCCCAGTCCAGAGTAGCCCTCGAAGTATTCCTTGATCTCCTCGCCGCGGGCGGCCAGCAGGAACACCGCGCCGGAGGTCCACATCACGTTCTGCATCATGTCCCGGTTGCGGGAAAGGAACAGCTTGGAATATTTCTGATATTCCGCCATCACACCGCAGTCGAGCAGCCGCTCATCGACGGCCAGTCCCTTTTCCCGCACCCGGCGCAGCAGGGCAAGGATCGCCTCGTCACCCAGTGCCTCCGGGTCCACCTCGTATTCGGTGGAGGCCGAGAAGGTCAGCGGCTCGTCGGCAGGCGCCTCATAGCGGTTGTCCGGGAAGGCGGTACCCTCCTGCAAAGCGGTCTCGATCCCCGCGAGAATGGCGGGAATGTCCGCCTCGGACAGAGCGTTAAAAGAATATTCGGCGTAGTGGCCGGCGTCGAACACGCGCACCACGAAGCCGCGGCTGGTGTAGAGTTCATCCTGCCCGGCCGATACGCCCGAGCGGGCGATGCGGTAGCGCTTTCCGCAGGAGTCCACCGCCAGCAGCGAAGCATAGGCGTAGCGCGCGCAGAGCGTGTCCACCAGCGATTTCGCCACCGGCCGGATATCCAGCAGATAGCGGCTGTCGTTCAGTTTCATTCCATCATCCTTCTTTCCGAATGTCTGTTTTCATTATACTGCAAATCGGGAATTTGTCAACTGCGGCCGGCCTGCGGCAGAACAGCACAGGAAAAATTTTACCAAAAAAATATACTTGCAAATACTTTCCATATACGATATAATGAATATGGCAAATTGTGTGCCGACGGATCAAACGTCTGTGACAAATATTATGAGCTTGAAAGGAGTATCATCATGGGACTTATTAAAGCAGGGATCGGCGCTCTGGGCGGGGTGCTGGCAGATCAGTGGAAGGAATTTTTCTATTGCGAAGCACTTCCGAAGGACGTGCTGATGCGCAAGGGCGAAAAGCGTGTCGGCGGCCGCTCCTCCAACACTAAGGGAAGCGATAACATCATTTCCAACGGCTCCGGCATCGCGGTGGCCGACGGCCAGTGCATGATCATCGTGGAACAGGGCAAGATCGTGGAAGTCTGCGCCGAGCCCGGCGAGTTTACATATGACACCTCCACCGAGCCCTCGATCTTTGCGGGTAGCCTGGGTGAGAGCATCAAAGAGACCTTCAAAACGCTCGGCAAGCGTTTCACCTACGGCGGCGATACCGGCAAGGATCAGCGCGTCTACTATTTCAACCTGAAGGAACTCATCGACAACAAGTTCGGCACGGCCAATCCGGTGCCCTTCCGCGTGGTCGACAGCCGCATCGGTCTGGATGTGGATGTGTCACTGCGCTGCAACGGCGTCTATTCTTACAAGATCGCCGACCCGCTCCTGTTCTACACCAACGTTTGCGGCAATGTCAGCAGCGAATACACCCGCAATGAGATCGACGGCCAGCTGAAGACGGAATTCATCAGCGCTCTGCAGCCGGCTTTGGCCAAGCTGTCCGATATGGAGATCCGCCCCAACCAGATCATCGCGCACAACACCGAACTGGAAAATGCCATGAACGAGGCGCTGTCCGCCAAGTGGGGCGAGCTGCGTGGCCTGAAGGTCGTGTCGGTCGCTCTGGGCTCCGTCACGCTGCCTGAGGAAGATCAGCAGATGATCAAGGATCTGCAGAAGACCGCCGTCTACCGCGATCCCACCATGGGCGCGGCTGCCGTGGTCGGCGCACAGGCCGAGGCGATGAAGACCGCCGCCGGCAACTCCGCCGGTGCCATGACCGGCTTTATGGGCATGGGCATGGCCATGAACGCGGGCGGCATGAACGCCGCGAATCTCTATGCCATGGGTCAGCAGCAGGCACCGCAGGCCGCACCGCAGCAGGCCGCACCGCAGCAGGCCGCTCCCGCAGCGGGCACGTGGCAGTGCCAGTGCGGTGCCGCCGCCACCGGTAAATTCTGCCCGGAATGCGGCGCTCCCAAGCCGGCCGAGGATGGCTGGACCTGTGCCTGCGGCACGGTGAACAAGGGTAAATTCTGCCAGAACTGCGGCGCCAAGAAGCCCGCGGGCGCGCTGCTTTACAAGTGCGACAAGTGCGGCTGGGAGCCGGAGGATCCGGCACACCCGCCGAAATTCTGCCCCGATTGCGGCGACCCGTTTGACGAGAACGACGCCAAATAATTTGGCCGACGGCACATAAAATAAGCGGGGAAGTGATCGAATGGCGGTAATCCAGGAATACAAATGTCCCTGCTGCGGCGGTGCCATTGCGTTCGACAGCACGATCCAGAAGATGAAGTGCCCCTACTGCGACACCGAGTTCGAGATGGATGCGCTCAAAGCATATGATGACGCGCTGCAGGCAGAGCGACCCGATAATATGGAGTGGAACACGTCCACGGGCGCCGAATGGCAGGCGGGCGAGGCCGACGGCCTGCGCTCCTACGTTTGCCGTTCCTGCGGCGGCGAGATCATCGCCGATGTGACCACGGGCGCCACCTCCTGCCCTTATTGCGGCAATCCCGTGGTGATGATGGAGAGCTTTGCCGGTGATCTCAAGCCGGATCTGGTGATCCCCTTCAAGGTGGACAAAGAAGCCGCCAAGGCGGGGCTTCAGCGGCATCTGAACGGCAAAAAACTGCTTCCCAAGGTGTTCCGCGATCAGAACCACATCGATGAGATCAAGGGCGTCTACGTGCCCGTGTGGCTGTTCGATACCGAAGCGGATGCCAACATCCGTTACCGCGCCACCCGCGTGCGCGCCTGGAGTGACAGCAGTTACAATTACACCGAGACCAGTTTCTTTTCCGTGCTGCGCGCCGGCAATCTGTCGTTTGAGGCGGTGCCGGTGGACGGCTCCGAAAAAATGTCCAATGAGATGATGGAATCCATCGAGCCGTATGACCTTTCCGAAGCGGTGGATTTCCAGACGGCGTATCTGGCGGGCTATCTGGCCGATAAGTATGACGTGACGGCCGAGCAGAGCGTGGAGCGGGCGAACGAGCGGGTGAAGCACAGCACCGAGGCGGCCTTTGCCGAAACGGTGCAGGGCTTTACCACCGTGGCCCCCGAAAGCACCGGCGTGAGCCTCTCCGGCGGCCGTGTGCGGTATGCGCTCTATCCCGTGTGGCTGCTCAACACCACCTGGAACGGCGAGCAGTACAAGTTCTGCATGAACGGGCAGACCGGCAAATTCGTGGGCGATCTCCCCATCGACAAGAGCCTGAAATCCAAGTATTTCTGGCAGACAGTGGGCATTGCCGGCGGTATCGCGCTGGCCATCCTGCTGCTCATCGGGTTGCTGTGAGGAGGGGACGGACATGAAAAGATACATGAAATGGCTCGCCCCGCTGTTCGCCCTGCTGCTGTGTGTCATGATGGCTCTCCCGGCTTCGGCCGAAGAGGAGGTGCCACCGCTGTTGGATGCGGCCGACCTGTTCACTCCCGATGAGGAGACCTTTCTGCTGCAGAAACTGGATGCCCTGCGTGAGCAGTACGGCTTCACAGCCGCCGTGGTCACCGCCGACGATCTCGGCGGCGAAGACCCCGAGGCCTTTGCCGACGACTGCTATGACTATTTTTACGGTGTGAATACCGACGGTGCCCTGCTGCTCATCAGCATGGAGCCGGGTAATCATTACTGTCACATCTCCACCAGCGGCTTCGGTATCAAGGCCATGACGGATGCCGGCATCGACTATATGCTGGACGATATCGTGGACGACCATCTGGCTGACGGCGACTATATCGGCGGGGCGCAGGCCTTTGCCCGGCTGAGCGACGAGTTCGTCCGGCAGGCCAAGACCGGTGAGCCGTACGATGTCGGACATATGCCCGGCGAGGCGAAGAAAGGCATCACGGCCGGCAAGGTGTTCTTCTGGATCATCCTGAGTTTCGGCATCGGCCTCATCGCGGCGGCGATCCGTTCGGCAAGCCTCACCTCTGCCATGAAGACGGTGCGTGCCCAGACGGCAGCCAACAGTTATGTGAAGCCCGGCAGCATGAATGTGACGAATGCGCTGGAATTCTTCCTCTATGCGAACGTGACCCGCACCGCCCGCCCGTCCTCTTCGAGCAGCAGCGGCGGCAGCAGTACCCACATGTCCTCCTCCGGCGGTACGCACGGCGGCGGCGGACGCAGTTTTTGAAAAGACAGGAGGAAACGAGTATGAGTATTTTTGATTCTTTGAAGAAAACAGCCGAAAACGCGGTAAAAAGCGCCGTGAACAAGGCCGTCAGCCGGTCCGAGACGTTCACCTTCGCCGCGCTGCCCGAAAGCGTGGAGGAACTCAAAGCGCTGCCCGAGGCGGTGCTCGATACCCCGTTCAAGGCCGCGGCACTCACCGTCTGTGCGCTGTGCGCCTATGCTGCCGCTCCCGAGATCGGTGTCGAGATGCTGAATTTCCTCAAAGGCCCTCAGCCGCTTTCCGCCTATGAACTGCAGTTCCTGAAGGAGCGTTTCCAGGGCAAAAAATATCTGCCTTTCTCCTATTTCAAGGGTGCCGCGCCGGAGAATGACTACACGCCGGCCGAGCCCTTCACCGTCACCGTGTCCACCAACCCCTATTCCTACGATCAGGATGGGTATGCGGTGCTGTATCTGACCTCCGGCGGTGCCGACAGCCCGCGGCAGGTCAAACTGCGCGCCAAGGGCAGCCAGTGGTTCTTGTGGGAGCAGTTCCTGATGCCCGATATCCGCAAACCGAAGTCGGAGGACCCCTGGGCCTGACCCAGATCATCGTAACAGCCGTCTGTCAGCAGACGGCTGTTATTTTTTCTCCAACTTTTGCCACCGCTCCTGCCGCATGGCATCCCGCCGAACGGGTCATACTTTTGACGAGAACGGGAAAAGGTGGGAGTGCGGTTTGTATAACAAGGTGGAGATCTGCGGGGTAAACACGTCGACACTCAAGGTGCTCAGCGAGGCGGAAAAGGAGCGGCTGCTGCGGGAGATGCACGACGGCACCAATCCTCATGCGCGTGAGGAGATGGTCAATGGCAATCTGCGGCTGGTGCTCAGCGTGATCCAGCGGTTCACGGGGCGCGGCGAAAATCTGGATGATCTGTTTCAGGTGGGGTGCATCGGCCTCATCAAAGCGATCGACAATTTCGATATCACGCAGAACGTGCGGTTTTCCACTTACGGCGTCCCCATGATCATCGGCGAGATCCGCCGCTATCTGCGGGACAACAACAGCGTGCGCATCAGCCGTTCGGTGCGGGACATGGCCTATCGGGCCATGCAGGTGAAGGAGCGGCTGACGAATGAGCGGCAGCGGGAGCCCACGGTGGAGGAGATCGCACGGGAATTGGATGTCCCGCGCGAGGACGTGGTGATGGCGTTGGAGTCGGTGGTGGAGCCGGTGAGCCTGTATGAGCCGGTCTATTCCGACGGCGGCGACACCATCTATGTGATGGATCAGGTGGGGGACAGCGACGACGACCGCAACTGGCTGGACGAGATCGCGCTGAAGGAGGCCATCCGGGGGCTGGGCGAGCGGGAAAAGCGCATCCTTGACCTGCGCTTTTTCAAGGGTCTCACACAGGTGGAGGTCTCGGCCGAGATCGGCATCAGCCAGGCACAGGTGAGCCGCCTGGAAAAAGGGGCTCTGCAGCGGATCAAAAAGCAGCTGTGAGAATACGCGCACGGGCGGCCGTGCGCGTATTTTTGTTTGTCCGGCATATTATCCGCTCGCCCGGCATAGGATGAAAACAAAAAACACCGGAGGTGAAACACGTGTTTTGTCGGATCACGGAACTGCACAACAAGGAGGTCATCAGCGTCTGCGACGGCACCCGGCTCGGGTGTGTGGACGATGTGGAGGTGGATACCCACACCGCCCAACTCGTCTCCATCGTGCTGCACGGGCGCCCCAAGGCGTGGGGTCTGCTGGGGTGCGAGGAGGATATCGTCATCCCGTGGAAGGAGATCGAGGTCATCGGGGAGGAGACCATTCTGGTCAACCGTCCCGGCCCCTGCGGCGACGGGCACCGCGGCGGCCTGTGCCACGGCATTTTCGGCCGGGTAAAATAATAAAAAAAATTTGAAAAAGGGCTTGCAATTTGCCAATATATGTGGTATACTACCAAAGCCAAAAATATTATTTCACACGCAGGTGGCAAAGGAACGGTCGGTGCCGGCAGGGCCGGTGGCTGTTCTTTTCTGCGGAGGAAAAACCAAGGAGGAAACAAACTATGGCAGTCGTATCCATGAAACAGCTGCTGGAAGCCGGTGTCCATTTCGGCCACCAGACCCGCCGCTGGAACCCCAAAATGGCCCCGTACATCTTTACGGAGCGCAACGGTATCTACATCATCGACCTGCAGAAGACCGTCCGCAAGCTGGAGGAAGCGTATATGTTCGTGCGTGACCTCACCGCTAACGGCCAGACCGTTCTGTTCGTCGGCACCAAGAAGCAGGCTCAGGACTCCATCCGTGAGGAAGCGGTCCGCGCCGGCGCTTACTATGTGAATGCCCGCTGGCTGGGCGGTATGCTCACCAACTTCCGCACCATCCGCGGCCGTGTGGCTCGTTTGAATCAGCTGCACACCATGCGTGAGGACGGCACCTTCGATCTGCTGCCCAAGAAGGAAGTCATCAAGCTCGAGCACGAGATCGAAAAGCTCGAAAAGTTCCTCGGCGGTATCCAGGAAATGAAGAAGTTGCCCGGTGCGCTCTTCGTGGTCGATCCGCGCAAGGAAAAGATCGCTGTCGCCGAGGCGAAGAAGTTGGGTATCCCGGTGGTCGCCATTGTCGATACCAACTGCGATCCCGACGAAGTCGACTATGTCATCCCCGGCAACGACGATGCCATCCGTGCTGTCAAGCTGATCGCCGGTGTGATGGCCAACGCCATCATCGAAGGCAACCAGGGCGAGCAGAACGCCGCCGAAGAGACGGCGAAGGTCGAGGAGACTGACGAAGAGGCGGCTGCGGAATAATCCCGCCGTTTGAATGAAATACGAAAGGACTGGATATATATGGCATTTACCGCGAAAGACGTGCAGGCGCTGCGTGAGAGAACCGGCGTCGGCATGATGGAATGCAAGAAGGCCCTGACCGAGACCGACGGCGATATGGAAAAGGCGATCGACGTCCTGCGTGAAAAAGGTCTTGCCAAGGCTGCCAAAAAGGCCGGCCGTATCGCGGCCGAGGGCGTGGCGTTTGCCACCGTGTATGAGGACAAGAAGGTCGGCGTGGTCGTCGAGGTCAACTCCGAGACCGACTTCGTGGCCAAGAACCCGCAGTTCCAGGCGTTCGTGGCCTCCATTGCCGACACGGTTGCCGAGTACAACCCCGCCAACCTCGAAGAACTGCTGACCAAGCCCTGCGGCGAGAACGAGTCCGTCACCGCCGCTCTGCAGGAGAAGATCCTCGTCATCGGCGAGAACATGACCGTGCGTCGCTTCGTCCGTTACGAGGGCGACTGCGTGGCGTATGTCCACGGCGGCGGCCGCATCGGCGTGCTGGTCCGTTTTGAGGCGGACGGCGTGGCCCGTGATGCGCTGGTCGAGTGCGGCAAGGACGTGGCGATGCAGATCGCTGCCCTGAACCCGCTGTACCTCTCCAAGGAATCCGTTCCCGCTGCCGATCTCGAGCACGAGCGTGCCCTGCAGATCGCCGAGATCAAGAACGATCCCAAGAACGCGAGCAAGCCGGATCAGATCATCGAAAAGATGGTCGAGGGCAAGCTGCGCAAGTTCTTCGAGGAGAACTGCCTGCTGCAGCAGGCCTTCGTGAAGAACGGCGACGTCAACGTGGAACAGTATATCAACGACTGTGCCAAACAGGCCGGCGGCTCGCTGAAGCTCGTCGATTTCGTCCGCTTTGAAAAGGGCGAGGGTCTGCAGAAGCGCGAAGATGACTTCGCCGCCGAAGTGGCCAGCATGATGAAATAAGTTACCTGCATAAGAAAACCGCCGTGGCATCTGCCGCGGCGGTTTTTGTTTTTGGTGCCGTTTATGCTTTCTTTTTGAAAATGACCAGTTTGCTGAAAATATAATTGAGGATCAGCACCACGACCTGCATGAGGAACTTGGCGATCATCTCGCCGCTGATGATAAAGCCGCACAGGGTGTACGACCATCCGTCAAACCCCAGGATATCCACCAGCAGGAACAGGCCGGCCTCCTCCACCAGCAGGGAGAAGATGCGCGCCCCCGCGAAGGCGGGCAGTTCGCGCCACAGCACACCGGGCGCCCAGCTTTTGCTTTCGAATACCCACAGCTTGTTGGTGACAAAGGCTACCGCCACCGCCAGCACCCAGGAGATGATGTTGGAGATCAGGTACAGCTCCTCGCCCAGCA
>JAZRVU010000085.1:0-24811 GCA_045599305.1 Acutalibacteraceae bacterium
CGGCGGCTCAAACTCGGCGGGATTCTTCGCGGGATTTTTAGCGGACCCGGTGGACATCTACGGCGTGGAGCCTCTGGGCAGAGGCCCGGCCCTCGGCGACCACGCCGCCAGCCTCGCCTACGGTGAGGAGGGGGTCATGCACGGCTTCAACAGCATCATGCTGAAGGATAAAAACGGCGAGCCCGCCCCTGTCTATTCGGTGGCCAGCGGTCTCGATTACCCCTCCTCCGGCCCGGAGCACGCCTTCTGGCGCGATCTCGGCCGCGTGAAATATGACGTGGTGGACGACAACGAGGCCATCGCCGCCTTCTACACCCTCTCCCGTCTGGAGGGCATCATCCCCGCGGTGGAGTCCAGCCACGCCGTCGCCTATGCCATCAAACTCGCAAAAGAGCGCGACCACGGCTCCATTCTGGTCAACCTCTCCGGCCGCGGCGACAAGGATATGGACTTCGTCATCGAAAAATACGGCTTCGGCGACGAATTCCTGGCTGAACACGGTCTTCTGTGAGGAGGCGTGACCATGGATTCCCACACTCCCGTTTGGGAAGGTTTCCTCGTCCGGGAAGAGACGGTCGTGTTCGTGGGCGAGCGTGACACCGCTCCCCTGCTCTTTGCCCCGACCGAGATCCTTTCGGTGACCGACTACGCCCGCGCTGTCACCTATCAGGCGGGCAAGGACTTCACCGTCACCCCGCACGGCCTCGCCCGCACGGACGGCTCCGCCGCGCCGTTCTGGGATCCGGCCGTGCTCTACGGCGCCGCGCCCAATCATCAATACACGGTACTGGAAAAGGCCGACGGCCGCTTCATCTATTTTTCCGGCTGCGCCTCCAACCCCTATCAACTGCGGGTGACCTACCGTCACGCCGACCGGTGGGACGGCTTTGTGCCGCCGGCCACGCCCGGCAAACTGCCCGCCGCGCGGGCGGCACTGCAAAACGGCGGCACGCTTAAGATCGGCATACTGGGCGACAGCATCTCGGTGGGCTGCGGTTCCAGCCGCATTGAAAGCCTGCCGCCGCTCGAGCCGGGATACCCCGAGCGCTTCGCCGCCCGGCTGAAAGAGGCGTTCCCGGCGGCGGACATCTCTTTGGAAAACGTTTCGGTTGGGGGCAAAAACTCCACATGGGGCATTGAGCGGGCAGACGAATTCACCGCCGCGCCTGATCTGGCAGTGATCGCCTTCGGCATGAACGATTCCCTCACGCCGGACGAATTCGCGGCCAACATCACCGCCATCATCGGCCGTCTGCGCGCCGCCAACCCGGCGGTGGAATGTGTGCTGATGGCCACCATGCTGCCCAATGCCGAGGCTTTCAAGTGGTTCCACGGGCAGGACAAATATGAGGCTCCCCTGCAGGCACTCGCGGCGGATGATCCCTCTCTCGTCCTCTGCCCCATGACGTCGATGAGCGACGCGCTCTACCGGCGCGGCAAGCGGTTTTACGACATCAACTCCAACAACATCAACCACCCCAACGATTTCCTGCATCAGGTCTACGCCGACACCCTGTTCGCCGTCGTCTGTGACCGATAAAAAGAAGAGCCGACGACTGTCGGCTCTTCTTTTTATCCCGCTGCTTGACATTTGCGGCCGGGGGTTATATAATAAAACATATGTTACATAACATCAACAACGAAAGGTGAGAGCGCCATGCCGCCGAAACCGAAATTCACAAAAGAGCAGATCATCGAAGCCGCCTTTGCCATCGTGCGGGAAAAGGGGATCGAAGCCATGGTGGCGCGGGAGGTCGGGCAGCGGCTGGGCACCTCGGCCACCCCCATCTTCACGCTGTGGAACAGCATGGACGAACTGCAGCAGGAGGTCATCGACCGCGCGTGGCAGCTCTTCGACGACTATCTGAGGGTGGCCGACGACTACGTCCCCGCCTTCAAAAAACGCGGGATGCAGTTGGTCCGCTTTGCCACCGAGGAGCCGCATCTCTTTCGCCTGCTTTTTCTCACAAGGCGGGATGCCCTTCCCTTTGACCAACTGATGCAGCGCCGTCTGCACGGATTTGAAGAGGACGTCCGCGCCATTCGGGAGGAGTACCACATGGATGCGCAGGCGGCACAACACCTGTTCAACCAGATGTGGCTGCATGCCTATGGCATCTGTGTGCTGCAGGCCGACGGCATCTGTTCTCTCGCCGATCAGCAGGTCGCCACCCTGCTCGGAGAGATGTTTGCCGGTATGCTCGCTTTCTTCAAAAGCGGCGGCTCCCCGCTGACATCCGTGATCCCCGCCGAAAAAAGCTCCCCCGAAGGGCAGCGCATAGCCGGCACTATACCGCACCTTGCCGAATGATCCGGACAAAAAACACCTTTGTGCCATGTGGCACAAAGGTGTTTTTTTGTCATTTCAGTGCGGCCTCGATCGCGGCGTAATACTGCTCCCACGCCTCGGGGGTAAGATCGCAGTGCCCCCGGCCGGGGACGGTCACCAGCCGGATATCCTGACCGGCCGCCTGCATGGCGGCCACAAAGGTTTCGGAATGCTTTTGCAGGTTGACGGCGCGATCCTCTTCGCAATGGAACAGGCGATACGGGATGCGGGGCAGCGAGTCCGCCAGATGCAGCGGCGAGGCGGTCCTGAGCACCTCACCGATCGGCCCCTCCTCGTGATAGAACGCGTTGTAGAGGGTGCGGGGCAGGTCGGGACGTTCGGTGAAATGATAGGGCAGGTCGCACACCGGGCAGTTGGCCACGCAGGCGACCGGCGTGCGGGCGGCGTAGCGGCAATAGGTGATGGCCGCCAGCCCGCCCATGCTGCCGCCGGTGGAAACGACCGGCAGGTCGCCGTAGCGGGCGGTCAGCACCGCCACGATCTCGTCGGTGTAGCCCACCTGCTGCCGGTTCATCCAGCCCCACGGGTCGGTGTAGGGATACACAAGGATGATGCCCCGCTGCGCCAGCTCGCGGGCGATCTCCGGATCCTCCCCATAGATGGTGGTACCGTTCAGTCCGTAAAAGGACAGCACGATCCCGCGGGGCGGCTTCCGGCAGATCGCGTCATTGGAATAGGCGAACTGCCGCAGGGTCTCATAGGTCATGAGTTTTTCCATCGCACGCACCCCTTAGAAGAAACTGATCTGGCTCGTCTGCGGCAGATCGCCGAAGGCGCCCATCTGATTGAGCGTTTCCATCAGCGTCTTAGAGAGGCCGCTGCGGCTTTGCACATCGTCCTGCGAGAGGAAGTCGCCCTCGTCGCGCGCCGTCATCAGCGATTCGGCAGCCGCGCCGCCCAGCCCTTTCACCGCGCTGAAGGGCAGGCGCACACGCCCGTCCTCCAGCAGGAACTTGTGGGCGTGGGACTTATACACATTCACCGGCAGGAACTCCACGCCGCGCAGCATGGCCTCATACACCACGTGCAGGCTGTCCGCCTGATCCTGTTCTTTCTGACTGGCCTCGCGGCCGCGGGCACGGATGTCGTCCATCAGCGCCTTCACCGCCTGCGGCCCGGCCAGCACCGGCTCGGCGTCGAAATCCTCGCCGCGCCCGGTGAAATAGGCCGCATAGTAGGCCGCGGGATGATAGACCTTGTACCACGCCACCCGCAGTGCGGCAATGACGTAGGCGGCGGCGTGCGCTTTGGGGAACATATACATGATCTTGGTGCAGGAATCGATGTACCATTCCTCCACCTTGTGCTCCCGCATGGCGGCGACCATTTCTTCCCATTCGGCGGGCTTGATCTTGCCCTTGGCCACCATGCCCTTACGCACCCGCTCCATGATGGTGAAGGCCATCTTCGGCTCAAGACCCTTGTGCATCAGGTAGGTCATGATGCCGTCACGGGTACCGATGACCTCGGAAATGGTGCAGGTGCCGTTGTGGATCAGATCCTGTGCGTTGCCCAGCCACACGTCGGTGCCGTGGGAGAGGCCGGAGATCTGCAGCAGGTCGGCAAAGTTTTTGGGCTTACATTCCATCAGCATCTGCCGCACGAAGTTGGTGCCCATTTCGGGGATGGACAGGGTGCCGTTCTCGCACCCCAGTTCCTCCGCCGTCACCCCCAGCGCCGCCGGCGAGGTGAAGAGCGAATACACCTTCGGGTCGGACATGGAGACCTCCATCACGGGGATGCCGGTGTACTCCTCCAGATACCGGTAAATGGTGGGGATCACGTGACCCAGTTCATCCAGCTTCAGGATGGTATCGTGCATGGAGGTGAAATCGAAGTGGGTGGTGATGATGTCGGACTTGGGGTCGTCGGCCGGATGCTGCACGGGGCAGAAATCCTCCACCTCATATTCATCCGGGATGACGACCATGCCGCCGGGGTGCTGACCGGTGGTGCGCTTGATGCCGGTACAGCCGATGGCCAGCCGCTCCAGTTCGGCGTTACTGTAGTGCAGACCCCGCTCCTCGGCGTACTTTTTCACATAGCCGAAGGCGGTCTTATCCGCCACGCTGGAGACGATACCGGCCTTGAACACATGGTCCCGGCCGAAGAGTTCTTCCGTGTAGCGGTGGGCATTGGACTGGTATTCGCTCGCGAAGTTTAAGTCGATATCC
Source organism: Acutalibacteraceae bacterium (assembly GCA_045599305.1). Taxonomy (GTDB): domain Bacteria; phylum Bacillota; class Clostridia; order Oscillospirales; family Acutalibacteraceae; genus SIG588. The sequence goes on from JAZRVU010000085.1 coordinate 4,525, forward strand.
GGCTCCTTGTCGCCGTCAAAGCCCAAAAACGTCTCGAACGGGATCTCGTGTCCGTCGCGGCCGAGCGGCTCGCCGCAGACGGGGCAGTTCTTATCCGGCAGGTCGAAGCCGGAGCCGACCTCGCCGTTGAGGAAAAATTCCGAGTGCTTGCACTTTTTGCATATGTAGTGCGGCGGCAGCGGGTTGACCTCCGAAATGCCGGCCATACTGGCCACGAAGGAGGAACCCACCGATCCACGCGAGCCGACCAGATAGCCGTGGTCGACGGAGTTTTTCACCAGTTTCTGCGCGATCATATACAGCACGGCGAATCCGTGCTTGATGATGGAGTCGAGTTCGCGCGCCAGCCGGGCGGAGACGACTTCCGGCAGCGGGTCGCCGTACACCTCTTTGGCGTGCGACCAGCACAGTTCCTGCAGTTCCTCATCCGCGCCGTCCATGTGCGGGGTGTAGGTGCCCTTGGGAATGGGGCGCACCGGCTCGATGCTGTCGGCGATCATGCGGGGGTTCTCCACCACCACCTCATAGGCCTTCTCCTCACCGAGATAGGCGAATTCCGCCAGCATTTCCTCGGTGTTGCGGAAATAGAGCGGCGGCTGCTCATCGGCATCGGGATACCCCTGCCCGGCCTGCAGGATGCGGCGGTAGATCTCGTCGTCGGCATCCATGAAATGCACGTCACAGGTGGCGCAGACGGGGATATTCAGTTTCTCGCCCAGCCGCACGATGGTGCGGTTGAATTCCCGCAGCTGCTCCTCATTCTGGAAGCGCGGGGGGATCGTCTCCACCACATTGCCCTCTTTGTCCCGCTTGATGGTGGGGCGCAGCAGAAACGCGTTGTTGCCGATGGGCTGGATCTCCAGAAAATCGTGGAATTTCGCGATATCGCACAGCTCGCCCCACGGCTTGCCGTCGATGATGGCGTGGAACAGTTCGCCCGCCTCGCAGGCACTGCCGAGGATCAGCCCCTCGCGGTGCTTCATCAGCATACTGCGGGTGATGCGAGGCTTGCGGTAGAAATTCTCGGTATGCGACCACGAAACCAGTTTGTAGAGATTTTTCAGCCCCACCTGGTTTTTGACCAGAATGATGAGGTGATAGGGCGGAGCCTTTTTATCCTCCAGATGCTCGTTGATTTCCTCCAGGCGGCGCACTCCGCGCAGATTGCGCAGGTCGGTGAGCATGCAGAGATAGATCTCGCCGAGCATCCGGGCATCGTCCGCGGCGCGGTGGTGGTTGAAATCGCCCAGATGCAGGTGTTCCGCCACCGTGTCCAGCTTGTGCTTTTTCAGTTCGGGATAGAGCGCGCGGGCAAGCGGCAGGGTGTCCACCGCGCCGTATTCGCAGGGCAGACCGCAGCGGTCTGCCGCCCGGCGCAGAAAGCCGGTATCAAACGCGGCATTGTGCGCCACCAGCACCCTGGTGTCGCCGCAGAAGGCGTAAAACGCCGCCAACGCGTCCGCCTCTGCTGGAGCCGCGGCCACCATCTCGTCGGTGATGCCGGTCAGCTCGGTGATCTTCGGCGGGATGGGACGTTCGGGGTTGACAAAGGTGTCGAATTCCTCCACGATCGCCCCCTCGTGCAGACGCACGGCGCCGATCTCGGTGATGCGGTCCTGCGCAGAGGAGAGGCCGGTGGTCTCTAGGTCGAAGACGATCACGTCGTCCGACAGATCACCCGTCACGCCCGGCTCCACCGCGCCGGCACAGTCGTTCACATAATAGGCCTCGGTGCCGTAGAGGATCTTGATCTCCTTGCCCTTTTTGGCCAGATCCTCCGACAGATACATGGCGTCGGGGAACGCCTGCACCACGCCGTGGTCGGTGATGGCCACCGCGGGATGTCCCCAGTCCACGGCGCGCTTGACCAGATCGGTCGCCTCGGTCACCGCGTCCATCTGGGACATCTTGGTGTGCATATGCAGCTCCACCCGCTTGACGGGCGCGTTATCCCGCTTTTTGAACTTGGCCAGCATGGCCAGTGCGCGCGGGCGGATCTGATTGTCCTTGGCGTATTCGTTGTAATCATACGGGCCGGTGAGCAGCACGCACATACCCGGCTTTAACGCCTCCAGCACCGCCATTTTGTCCTTGTCCCGCCGGTGATCGGCGCGGAAACTGGCGGTGATGGAATTGGTCTTGTCCGACAGATAGACGGTATACCGCGTACTGCTGCCGTCGCGGCTCACACGCGGCTCGTCGATCTTGAAGATCTCGCCCCACACCGTCACCACGCTGCCGTCCGGCTCCAGCCGGGACATCGGCGTCGGCCGGTCGCCGGAGGGAGAGCCGAACATATAGTTGGCGGTCTCCAGATAGACCGGCAGTCCGTCAGCCGGGGGCACGTCGGGATTTTGCGGATCGAGCGGGATGGGGTTGGCGGGGTCGTGCTGTTCTGCCTGCTTCTGCGCCCGCTGCCGTTGCTCCTCCCGCTGTGCGGCCGCGGCGGCCGCCGCCTCCTGCTCCGCCTGCTCCATCAGCGCATGAAAATACTCGCTGTCCATATCCAGCGCGTCGTCGCCGTCAAAGGCCACCTGCACACGGCGCCCGAAGACCTCGCCGATCACTTCAGCCATCAGGCGGTCGATCCCCATGGCCAGCAGCACCTCCCGCCCGCCGTTGGGCAGCGAGACGGTGAACACGTCCCCCTCCACACGGCAGGCGGCGCCTTCGAAATTGCCGTTGACAGCGGTGTGCCGCTCGTGAAGCATGGCGATGAGCATGGGAAAATGTGCCTCGCCCAATTCCTCGGCGGGGTATTGCGGCATCACGGTGGCCGACACCTGCAGCGCGGACGCGATCTCGCCCGCCGCACTGCGGCAGGCGATCCATGTGACAGGGCGCACGGGTGCCACCGTGACCGTCATCCGGCGCTGTGCCGTATTCATTTTGATGCCGAGCACCGGTGCATCGCCCAGCATGGCCAGAGCCGGCCGGTCGTGTACCTGTCCTTCGAACATTTCGCCAAAAAGCGGCGCATCCATAATTCTTTCCGTCCTTTATATGTTACTCAACCGATCATCTGTTGGATCTCGCTCATCAGTTCTTCCACCGCATCCGCCTCCGGCACGGTGCGCAGCACTTCACCTTTTTTGAAGATGGCCACCTTGCCGTGACCGCCCGCAAGGCCGATATCCGCCTCGCGCGCCTCGCCGGGGCCGTTGACCACGCACCCCATCACCGCCACCGTCAGCGGCACCTTCACCGCGCGCAGGCGCTCCTCGACCTGCCCGGCGATGCCGATGAGGTCGATGGCGGTGCGCCCGCAGGTGGGGCAGGATATCAGGGTGGGCTGCTCATGCCGCAGTCCCAGTGCCGCCAGCAGATCGCGGCCGGCCAGCACCTCGCGCACCGGGTCGGCGGTGAGGGAAACGCGGATGGTGTCGCCGATGCCGTGCAGCAGCAGACTGCCGATCCCGGCGGCGGATTTCAAAAGTCCCATGCGCTCGGTGCCGGCCTCCGTCACCCCGACGTGCAGCGGATAATCGCAGCAGGCGGCGGTCAGTTCATAGGCGCGCACCATGGTGGGCACATCGGAGGATTTCATCGAGAGCACGATATCGCAAAAATCGCACTGCTCCAGCAGGCTCGCATGATAGAGCGCGCTGTCGCGCAGTGCCTCGGCGCAGGGGTGGCCGTATTTCTGCAAAATCTCTTTTTCGAGCGAGCCGCCGTTGACCCCGATGCGAATGGGGATGCCCCGCTCGCGGCAGGCCGCGGCCACCGCGCGGACATTCTCTTTCCCGCCGATGTTGCCGGGGTTGATACGGATCTTATCCACCCCGGCGGCGGCCGCCTCCAGTGCCAATTTATGGTCGAAATGGATATCCGCCACGATCGGCACCGACACCGCCTCTTTGAGCGCGGGGATCAGCGCCACGGCCTCTTTATCCGGGATGGCGGCACGGATGATATCGCACCCCGCCGCCTCCAGCGCTTTAGCCTGTGCCACGCTGCCCGCGATATCGTGCGCGGGTACATTCAGCATCGACTGCACCGTCACCGCGGCACCGCCGCCGATGGCCACCCCGCCGGCGGCCACCTGCCGGCTCGTTCTGTTCGTCATATCGTCACCCCGTGATCAGTTTGGAAATATCGCTGTAGGTCACCACCAGCATCAGCAGCAACAACAGGATCAGCCCGATGAAGTGCACCAGACCCTCCCACTTGGCCGGCACCTTTTTGCGGAAGATGGCCTCGAACAGCAAAAACACCAGTCGGCCGCCGTCCAGTGCCGGCAGCGGCAGCAGGTTGAACACGCCCACATTCACCGTGATGAGCACCACCAGTGTCAGCAGGGTGCTGAGACCGGCCAGTTTGTTTTCCTCCACCACGACATTTTCCACCACGTCGCCGATAAGGTCGACGGTACCGACCGGACCGGAAAGCTCATTGAGCCCGTAGCGGCCGGTCACGATGTCCCCCAGACTGCGCCACACCAGCACCCCCACCGAGCACTCGGCCTTGAGCGCCTGCGGGAAGACGTTCCACGCGGTGCGCCGCACCCCTTGGATATAGAAATCGTATTTGAGATACCGGGTGCCGTCCGGGGCGGTGGCCATATCGAACGTCACGCCCGTGAGGTGCACCTTTTCGCGGCCGCCGTCGGCCGTTTTGCGGCGCACCACCATATCGAAGACGCCATCCTCGTCGCTCTGCAGCGCCATGGCCATGTCATAGTCCACCGTGAAGACCCGCTTGCCGTTGATGCTGACGATCTCGTCACCGGCACGCAAGCCGGTCTTCGCCGGGGCGGAATCCTCGACCACGTCGTAAAGCGTGGTGGTGCCGAACAATACATCGCCGTTGGCGTCGGGCTGCTGGCAGAATGCATAGTCCGTCACCAGCAGCACATAGCCGAGCACCAGATTCATCAGCGCACCGGCCACCACGATGAGGATGCGCTGCCACACCTTTTTCTGATAAAACGCGCGGCCGTCGTTTTCGGCCGCCGTATCTGCCTCATGGTCGGCACCGCTGCCGCCCAGCGCGGCGGGCATCTCGGTCTCGGGGTCCTCCCCCTCCATGGCGCAGAAGCCGCCGATGGGCAGCAGGCGCAGCGAGTAGGTGGTCTCCCCTTTTCCGAAACGCAGCAGTGTCGGCCCCATGCCGATGGCGAACTCGTTCACCTTGACCCGGCACAGCTTGGCTACGATGAAGTGGCCGAATTCATGGATCATGACGATGATGCCGAAGATCAGCAGTGCCGCCAAAATCTTTCCTATGGTCGCCAAAATCGCCATTCTATCCAATCATCCTTTCGCATATTCGCGCACCAGACGGCGCGCCTCGGCGTCTGCCGCCGCGATGTCCTCCACACAGCCGAGTGCCGGCCAGCGGGTGTCCAGCATCCGCCCCGCCATACGGCTGATATCCAAAAATCCGATCTTCCCCTCAAGGAAGAGCGCCACCGCCTGCTCGTTGGCACCGTTCACGGCAGCGGCAGTCGTACCGCCGCGGGCAAGCGCTTTGCGGCAGATCTCCATGCCCGGGAAGGTCTCGTTATCCGGGGCAAAGAAGGTGAGCCGCCCTACATCGGCCAGTGAGAGCTGCCCCACCGGCGAGGGCACCCGGTCGGGATAGGTCAGCGCATACTGGATGGGGATGCGCATATCCGGCAGTCCCAGCTGTGCCAGCACCGCGTTGTCGTCATATTCGATCAGCGAATGCACGATGCTCTCGCGATGCACCACGATGTCGATCTGTTCGGGCTCCACGTCAAACAGCCAGTGCGCCTCGATCAACTCCAGCCCCTTGTTGACCATCGTCGCCGAATCAATGGTGATCTTCGCGCCCATGCTCCAATTGGGATGGCGCAGTGCCTGTGCCGCCGTCACCCCGCGCAGTTCCTCGGCCGTGCGGCCGAAGAAGGGGCCGCCGGAAGCGGTGAGGATCAGCCGCTTGAGCGCGCGGGGGGTGGGGGCACCCTGCAGACATTGGAAGATGGCGGAATGCTCGCTGTCCACCGGCAGCAGACGCACCCCGTGCGCCCGCACCGCTTCGGTCACGAGCGCGCCGCCCGCCACCAGCGTTTCCTTGTTGGCCAGCGCCACATCGTGGCCGGCCTCGATGGCCGCCAGCGTGGGGCGCAGCCCCGCCGCGCCCACCACGGAGTTGAGCACCGTGTCCGCTTCGGGCAATGCCGCCAGCGCGCACACCCCTTCGGGGCCGGAAAGCACCTTCACCGGCAGATCCGCCACCCGCACTTTCAAATCGGCGGCGGCCGCCTCGTCGCTCATGGCGGCGAAGGCAGGGCGAAACCGACGGATCTGCTGCTCGAGCAGTTCCGCCTGCCGGTTGGCCGACAGTGCCAGCACCGGCATAGCCAGTTTTTCCGCCACATCCAGCGCCTGTGTACCGATCGAGCCGGTGCTGCCCAGCAGCACCAGCCGCTTTGTATTTTCAGCCATGTGTATGGCCTCCGTTTCATAATTATACGACCGATGAGACCTATTATACCCCGAGCAATGGGACGAATTGCACCCATACGAGCAGCCACAGCGCCACCGGCAGTACGCTGTCGAAGCGATCCATCACGCCGCCGTGACCGGGCATGATGCGGCCGTAGTCCTTCACGCCGAAGCGGCGCTTGACCACCGAGGCGAACAGGTCACCGAACACCGAAAGCGGTGCGCCCACCGCGGCGGCGACCAGCACGCCCCACCATGTCACCGTGACCGCGTGACCGCACCACAGGGTGTACAGCCACGCCGTGAGGGCGGACGCCCCCACCGAGGTGACGATGCCGCCGACCAGGCCCTCCACCGTCTTTTTGGGGCTGACCAGCGGGCAGAGCTTGTGCCTGCCGCAGCAGACGCCGGTGAAATAGGCGCCGGTGTCGCTCAGCCACGGGATGACCAGTGCCAGCAGCACATAAAAGAGGCCGTCCGGCTTTATGGCGCGCAGCGCCGCCACCGCCGAAAAGCCGCTCACCGCCGTCAGCGGCAGCATCACGAGCAGACCCGCCCGTTCCGGCGGCAGATCGGCGTGAGCCGCCACGCTTTTGCACATCACATACAGCCAGTAGGCGGCGGCAAGTGCCGCCACCGCCCGGATACCGCACAAAGACAGCAGCGGTGCCGCGGCGGCGCACACCATGGCGGGCACCCGGTCGGCCATGCCGAAGCCGGCCGCCCGCAGCAGTTCAAAGGCCGCCACCGCACCCAGTATCGCCATCGCGCACGCCATGCCGAGCGTGCCGCCGAACAGCAGCACCGCCAGCATCAGCACCGTGCCGATCACCCCGCTGATGATCCTCGTTTTCATTCACCCGTCCCCCTTCAGATCCCGCCGAACCGGCGGCTGCGCCCGGCAAATTCCACCAGCGCCGCGTCCAGATCGTCCGGCGTGAAATCCGGCCACAGGATATCGTCCATAAACACATATTCGGCATAGGCCGCCTGCCATATGAGGTAATTCGACAAGCGGTGCTCCCCGCTCGGGCGGATGATCACGTCCGGGTCGGACTGACCGGCGGTGTAGAGGTGCGCCGACACCGTCTCTTCGTCGATCGCCTCCGGCGAAAGGATACCCGCCTGCACCTGCCATGCCATCTCCCGCATGGCGGCGGTCAGCTCATGCCGCCCGCCGTAATTCAGCGCGATGTTCAGACACATTCCCGTCTTGTGCGCGGTGCTCGCCTCCGCCTCGGCCATCAGTTCCCGGATATCCGCGGCCAGCGGCGTGCGGTCGCCCAAAAAGCGGGTGCGGATATTTTCCTTTTGAAAATCCGCCAGCGACTCCTTCAGATACTGCCGCAGCAGATCCATGATCGCGTCCACCTCTTCCTGCGGACGCTTCCAGTTTTCAGTGGAAAAGGCATAGACCGTGAGGACGCGGATGCCGCGCTTCTCACAATGCTTCGTGATGGTGCGGAACACCTTGGCGCCCGCCGCGTGCCCGGCATAGCGGGGCAGACCGCGCTTTTTGGCCCAGCGGCCGTTGCCGTCCATGATGATGGCCACATGGGTCGGCAGCGCCTCGGGGGGCAGATCCTCCACCCGGACGCGCTGTGCCTTCTTTTTGAACAGCATTCCACATCCTCCTTTGCACACAACGGGACCCCCGTCTTGCCGGGAGTCCCGTTTTTTAGGATCCTGTTTTCGGGGCTTACAGCTCCATGATCTCTTTCTCTTTGGCAGCCGCCGCGTCGTCGATCTCCTTGCAATACTTATCCGTCAGCGTCTGCATCTTCTTTTCGCCGTTGGCCTGATCGTCCTCGGTGATCTCGCTGTTCTTCTTCATGGCTTTCAGTTTTTCCAGCGAATCGCGGCGCACATTGCGCACCGACACCTTGAACTCCTCGCCCATTTTCTGCACGTTCTTGGCCAGATCGCGGCGGCGTTCCTCTGTCAGCGGCGGGAAGACCAGCCGGATGACCGAGCCGTCGTTCTGCGGGTTGATGCCCACATCGGAGGTCTGAATGGCTTTTTCAATGGACTTCAGCGTGGTCTTGTCCCACGGCTGGATGAGCAGGGTGCGGGCATCGGGCACCGAGACGGCCGCCATCTGATTGATGGGGGTCTCCACGCCGTAATAATCCACGCGGATCTTATCCAGCACCGCGGGATTGGCACGGCCGGCACGAATGGCCGCATATTCGTTCAAAAGGCTCTGCGACACGCGCTGCATTTTTTCTTCGGTCGCTGCAAACAGTTCTTTCATCTCCATGACTACGCTCTCCTTTTTCGGTTAATGTACGATCGTACCGATCGGCTCGCCCGCAATGGCGCGGACGATGTTCTGCGGGTCTTCCAGATTGAACACCAGGATGGGCAGGTGATTGTCCCGGCAGAGCGAGGCGGCGGTGGCGTCCATCACCTTCAGTTCTTTATTGAGCACATCGGTGAAGGAGAGTTCCTCGAACCGCACCGCATCGGGATTCTTCTTGGGGTCGCTGTCATAGACGCCGTCCACCATGCTGGCTTTCAGGATGATGTCGGCCTCGATCTCCGCCGCGCGCAGTGCCGCGGCCGTATCGGTGGAGAAGAAGGGGTTGCCGGTGCCGCAGCCGAACACCACCACGCGCCCCTTTTCCAGATGGCGCACCGCTCGGTTGCGGATATACGGCTCGGCGATCTCCTCCATGGCGATGGCCGTCTGCACCCGCACCTCACAGCCGAGCTGCTCGAGCGCATCGCACAGAGCCAGCGAGTTGATGGCGGTGGCGAGCATCCCCATGTGGTCGGCACGGGTGCGATCCATCTTGCCGCTGGAGCGGCCGCGCCAGAAGTTGCCGCCGCCCACCACAATGGCGATCTCGGCGCCGGCATCGACGCACTCCTTCACCGCGGTACACACCCGCAGCACCGTATCAAAATCCAGCCCCATTTTGGCGTCGCCCGCCATGGCTTCGCCGCTGAGCTTCAAGAGCACGCGTTTATATTTCGGTATCATGTCGACCCTCTCCTCGCATACAGCGTTTTATATATATTACTATATTTTTGCGCGCGTGTAAAGTCTTCGGCACATATTTTGATGTAAAATTTCTGTGTCGCTTTTGTGCCATTTTTCACATAAGGGCAAAAAAAGACCGCCGAACGATCATCGGCGGTCTTCACATACAGAATATTCAGGAAACCGAACGGGCTTTGCGCTCCGCTTCCTCGTCCACCTCGGTGGAGGCGATCTGGGGCTGAGGGCCCTCGGTGACGCCGTCGGACTTGAGCACGTTGATGAATGTCCTGGCCACGATGCGCACATCGGTGACAAAGCACATATCCTCGACATAGTCGCTGTCCAGCTTGGCCTTGAGGCCGATGCTCACGTCATCACGGCCGCTGACCTGTGCCAGGCCGGTCAGGCCCGGACGCACGGTGCCGGCGCCGTTGCGGCGGCGCAGCTCCAGCAGATCGGTCTCGCTGAGCACCACAGGGCGGGGGCCGACAAAGCTCATGTCGCCCTTGAGGATGTTGAACAACTGCGGCAGCTCATCCAGACTGCTCTTGCGCAAAAAGCCGCCCACGCGGGAGATATAGGACTCCGCGTCGTTCAGCAGATAGGTCGCCACATTGGCGGGCGCGTTCACGCTCATGGTGCGGAACTTATAGACATGGAACGGTTTGCCGTTGCGCCCCATGCGCTGCTGCACGAAGATGGGCGAGCCGTGGGTATCGATCGCGGCGACCACTGCCGCCGCCGCCAGCACGGGGGACAGGCACACGATCATGCCCAGGGAAAACACGATATCCATTGCCCGCTTGCAAAACAGGTATTCCTTTGTCGGCTTCTTGGCCGGCAGACTGTACTCATTCATGACGAGGATCTTCTGCATCGCCAATTTCTCCTTCAAACATGTTTTTGAATTTATATTCCCGCAAATGCGGTGTTCTATTCCGAAAACAGATGTATGCCGATATTTCCGGCTACGTGGGCATTATACTATCGAAATCGTCAAAAATCAAGTAACAATTTTGTAACCTTTTGCAACTTTTCCGTTCGCACTAACTTTTACTAAACACTCCCCGGCCTTTTTGTCGCATATAAACAAAAAATCAGCGATTTTCTTTCCTAACAAAATCGGATTTCGTTTGAAATTTATTGAAATTCAATATGAATTTATTGCTTTTCTCTGGTAAAGTGGCCTGACGCCCCGGAAAATTTTCCGGCTTTTTGTGGGTTATGACAAGAAGAAAGGAAAATGAAAAAGGGCACGGGAGAGCATTCCCGTGCCCTTTTCAAGGTCGGTCATTTGGTGCACAAAAGCGACAGCGTCTCCGCCCGGGTACGGGCGTCCGAACGCATGATGCCGCGCAGAGCGGAGGTCTGTGTTTTGGCCCCGGCCGCGCGCACGCCCCGCATGGTCATGCACAGGTGCTCCGCCTCGATGATGACAGCCACCCCCCGCGGCTGCAGCTCTGTGTCCAGAAAGTCGGCCACCTGCTCGGTCAGCCGCTCCTGCAGCTGCGGGCGGCGGGCAAAGCAGTTGACGATGCGGGCAAGCTTGGAAAGCCCCAGCACCCGGCCGTCCCGGGGAATATAGGCAATATGCGCCACGCCGGTGAAGGGGAGCAGATGATGCTCGCACATGGAATAGAGCGGGATATCCCGCACCATGACCAGTTCCTCGTTGCGCCCTTCGTTGAAGATCTTCAGATGCTGCGTGGGATCCTCCGAAAGCCCGGAAAAGATCTCCTCATACATATTGGCGACACGGCGGGGGGTCTCCTGCAATCCCTCGCGGTCGGGATCCTCCCCGATGGCGAGCAGCAGTTCCCGCACGGCCGCCTCGATGCGCGGCTTATCCATTGAGATCGCCTCCGTTTATGATGATATCGTGGACGTCCACAACCTGCCCGCTCTGATAGAACACACGCGGTACCCGCTTGCCCACCAGACAGAGCAGTTCATACGAAATACTGCCGGTCAGCGCGGCCAGTTCCTCCACCCGCAGGCCGTCGCCGAACACGGTGACGGTGGTGCCGGCCGCGCAGTCCGCGCCGGTGACATCCAGCATGGTCTGATCCATGCAGACATTGCCCGCCACCCGCACGCGCTGCCCGTCAATGAGCATACAGGCGCGGTTGGAGAGAAGCCGTGAGTAGCCGTCGGCATAGCCGATGGGCACGGTGGCCAGCCGCATGGCGGTCGGCGCACGGAAGGTGCGGCCGTAGCTCACCGACTCCCCCGCCTCGATAATCTTGACCTGCGACACGGCGGTCTTCAGCGACATGACCGGGCGCAGATGCGGCTCTGTGCTGCCGTCCGGCATACAGCCGTAGAGGATGATGCCGGGGCGCACCATATCGAGGTGCATCTGCGGATAGCGCAGGGTGGCGGCGCTGTTGCAGCAGTGCCGCAGTGCAAAGCGGATGCCCGCCGCCTCGGCCGCGGCGATGTGCGCCATGAACGCCTCGAACTGCGCCATGGTGTAGGCCTCGTCATCGGTATCGGCGGTGGCGAAATGGGTGAAGATGCCCTCCGCGTTCAGGTGCGGCAGACGGCAGACGGCGACGATGTCCTCATCGCTGCGCAGTCCCACGCGCCCCATGCCGGTATCCACCTTCACGTGTACCGTGAGCATGACCCCGGCCGCGGCGGCACGTGCCTCCAGCGCCTCGGCGTGCTCGCGGCTCACCACGGCGGTGGTGATATTCTGCGCCGCCAGCACCGGTACCGCCTCGGGCGGTGTGTAGGAAAGGATGAGGATGCGCTGGGAAAGTCCCATCCGGCGCAGCTGCAGTGCCTCCTCCAGATTGGAGACGGCGAACCAGGTGACCCCCGCCTCGTCATAGACGTGCGCCACCCGCTGCACACAGTGGCCGTAGGCATCCGCCTTGACCACCGCCATCAGCCGGCATTCCGGCCGCAGCAGGGAGCGGATATACAGATAATTGCTCCGTACGGCGTCGAGATCGATCTCGGCCCATGTACGGCGAAAGAACTGCTCCACGCCTGTCACTCCTTTATTTCAGATCAAGAAACGCGCGCAGTGCCTGCACGCGGTCGGTGCGCTCCCACGCCACCCCCAGATCCTCGCGGCCGATATGGCCGTAGGCAGCGAGCGGACGGTAGATCGGGCGGCGCAGATCCAGCGTGTCGATGATGGCGGCGGGACGGAAATCGAACACGGCCGCCACCGCCTCGGCCAGCCGGTCATCCGGCAGGATGCCGGTGCCGTCGGTATTCACCCGCACCGAGACCGGCCGCGCCACGCCGATGGCATAGGCCACCTGCACCTCGCAGCGAGTGGCCAGACCGGCCGCCACCACGTTTTTGGCCGCATACCGCGCCATGTAGGTGGCCGAACGGTCCACCTTCGTCGGATCCTTGCCCGAGAAGCAGCCGCCGCCGTGACGGGCGTAGCCGCCATAGGTATCCACAATGATCTTGCGCCCGGTCAAACCGCTGTCGCCGTGGGGCCCCCCCACCACGAAACGGCCGGTGGGGTTGACAAACACCTTGGTGTTTTCATCCACCAGTTCGGCCGGCACGATGGGAGAGATCACTTCCCGCAGCACATCCTCGCGGATCTGCTCCAGCGTGACCTGCTCGTCGTGCTGCGCGGAGACGACCACCGCCTCCACCCGCACGGGCGTGAAGCCGTCATACTCCACCGTGACCTGCGTTTTGCCGTCCGGCCGCAGATAGGGCAGCGTGCCGTCGCGGCGCACATCCGCCAGCCGCTTGGCCATGCGGTGCGCCAGCGAGATGGGCAGCGGCATGAGTTCGGGCGTCTCATTGCAGGCGAAGCCGAACATCAGTCCCTGATCCCCCGCGCCCACGCGGTCGTAGGCATCGGCGTCCGCCTGCCCGCGCACCGCCATGGCGTCGTTGACACCCATGGCGATATCCGGCGACTGTTCGTCCAGCACCGAGAGCACTGCGCAGGTACTGCCGTCGAAGCCCTGCTCGGCGTTGTTATACCCGATATCGCGGATCACCCCGCGCGCGATGGCGGGGATATCCACATAGCAGTCGGTGGTGATCTCCCCCATCACCAGCACCATGCCGGTGGTGGCGATAGTCTCACACGCCACATGGGCTTGCGGATCCTTTTCCATAATGGCATCCAGCACCGCATCGGAGATCTGGTCGCACACCTTGTCGGGATGCCCTTCTGTCACCGATTCCGATGTAAAAAACGATCTGGCCATTTTCATTTCCTCCAATTAGTTCCCCCGCTTACCAAAAAAACCGCCCGGAAACGCCGAGCGGTGATGCATACTCATCTTTCGGTGTTACCCGCAGGAATTGGCACCTTACCGCATGGCAGGTTGCCGGACATCACAGGGCCTGTTCCCTCCGTCGCTCTTGATAAGTCGGTATTTAGTTTTACACGAATAGTATACTCACTTTTCCCCGGTTTGTCAACCGCTATTTTTGCCGGTCGGCGGGAAAATATGGCGAAAGGAATAAATTTTCCACTGTGTTTTTGGCAAAAAAGTCCATTGCCACCGTGCGGCAGATGCGGTATTATATAGATGTATATTTTTTTAGGAGTGGTAGTATGAAAAAATTATTGGCTCTTCTGCTGGCTATGGTACTGTGCCTCGGCTGTCTGCCGGCATTTTCCATTGCCGCCGAAAAAGACCTGATGGACAACTATGTGATCGCGCAGATTTTTAAAACCCGTGCGCTCACCTATGTGGCCAACACCAACAACGGTACCTGCGGTTACGGCAACGGCTGGACGAAGGACATCAACATCAGCCTGCAGGGCCATGACCCGAAAAACGTGGCGCTGTCCATGCGGTTCTATATCCAGAACATGGATGATCCGGGCAATCTCGACATCATCCAGAATGCGCCCAGTCAGATGATCAAGCTCTCCGACGTATACGGCGGCACCAAAGACATCATTTGGCAGGCGAAGAATATCCGCTGCGCGGACGGCTCCCCCATCAAGGCCGGCGAATGGAACGACATCCTGCTGCCGCTGAGCACCGGCAGCGGCTACTCCGCCTTTGACTTCCCCAAGGACACCTTTAAATTCTTCTGGTTCGAGTTCGGCGGCATGATAACCGTGCCCACCTATGTCGTCCGTCTGGCAAAGGTGGCCATCGTGGACACCTCCCGCGCACAGGAAAAACCCGAAGAGATCGACTATGACACCACCTATCTCGCGGCGGAACTGCCCTTCACCATGGACAAGACCATTCAGGGTGACGGCGTTTCCACCCCCACCCTGCTGAACGAGCAGACCTTTGCCCCTGTGGATGTGAGCAGTCATAACCCCAAGGTGCTGAAGCTCAAAATGGAGGTCGAGGTACACAATCTCACCCACCCCGGCGATGTCTCCGCACTCGGCCGCGCCTCCTCGCAGATCGAGCTGACCAGCTCGGGCAAATGCGACTATAACGAGATCTATTTCCTCGGCAACGAGTTCAACTGGAAAGAGGGCATCAACAACTGCGAGTTCCGCTTTTCCTCCGGCGGCATCAGCCGCGGTGACCCGGACTATTCCGCCCTCAACTATATGCGCATCTATTTCACCACCTTCCCCGAGAATTTCAATGACCGCCTCTCCTTCAAGGTGCGCAACGTCTGCATCGTGGACGCCTCCGATGAGCCCACCATCCCCAACTACTTTGCCGACGGCATGGTGTTCCAGCAGAACAAGCCGATGTCGGTGTGGGGCTACTGCGCACAGGACGGCGAAAAGGTGACCGTCAACCTCAAAAAGGACGGCGAGATCATCGACACCGTCTCCGCCGTTTCGAAAGACGGCCGTTGGGATGCGGCGCTTTCCGCCCGTCCCGGCAGTTATGACCCCTACTCCATCGAGATACTGCATGGCGACGACGTCATGCGCACCGTGAACGATGTGCTGATCGGTGAACTGTGGCTTTCGGCCGGCCAGTCCAACATGGAGTTCAAGATCGACCGCGACATGGACCGCGAGGCGATCCTCGAAGAATGGCTCAACCCCTACATCCGTATGTACATCGAGCCCTACCGTCCCAACGGTGCCACCGGCGTGCAGCCGCTGGAGCCGATGGAGGATATCCCCGGCTCCTACTGGGGCCGCGGCGACAATAAGGCTCACGTCAACAACTGCTCCGCCATCGCCTATGAATTCGCTTGCATGCTGCAGCCGATGCTGGACGTGCCCTTTGCGGTGATCGACGCCTCGCTGGGTGCCACCAAGATCGAAGCGTGGCTCTCCCGCGAAGCGGTGGCAAGTGATCCGGATCTGAAATATGAACTGGAAAAGCGCGGCCTTTACTACGATGAGGAATTCTGGTCGGAAGAACTGGGCACCATGTCCTCCGTCTACAACCAGAAGGTCGGCCCGCTCGAAGGGCTGAACATCGCCGGCATCATCTGGTATCAGGGCGAAAGCAACAGCGACCGTCCCGAGATCTACGGTGCCGAGCTGGATCTGCTCAAGCGCACCTGGGGCGAAAAGTTCGGCTACCCGGACGGCGACGTTCCCTTCATCTTCTCGCAGGTCGCCCCCTATTACACCGGCGGCAACCCGCAAAACCGCGGCTGGCTGGCCAAGGGCATGGAGGAAGGCTGGGCGCTCAGCGAAGATGAGAACACCTCGATGATCGTCATTTACGACTGCCCGCTCGAACACATGAAAGGGACTGTCACCTCCGACCCGATCCATCCGCGTACCAAGCTCCCCATCTCCGAGCGCTTTGCGGTTGCCGCCACCAACATGGTCTACGGCGGCGAGGGCGAATACACCTCCCCCGTCTATGAGAGCATGGAGATCAAGGGCGATGCCATCTATGTGACGATCCGCCGCGTGGGCGACGGCCTTATGACGCTGGACGGCTCCCCCGATGTGCGCGGCTTCGCCATCGCCGGTGCGGACGGCATCTATGTCAACGCACAGGCCGAGATCGTGGATGCCACTACCGTGAAGGTGTGGAACAACCGGGTGAAGAACCCGAAGAACGTGACCTACGCGTTCGACAGCTACAACCAGGGCTCCACGCTGTGCAGCTCCATCGGCTTTCCTGTCTCCCCCTTCCGCACCGCCGATGTAAACGACACGGTCACCAAACCGGACACCTCCCTCAAATATTTCACCGCGCAGGACTGGATGACCTGCGACAAGGATGTCTGGGTCTATGACAGCCAAAACACGGCAGAATATTACATGGGCTACCGTCCCTCTTTCGCGGCGACAAATGATGCCGTCTATTCCTACAGTCACTACGTCTTTGCCGAAGGCACCGCCTCGCTGCGCGTGGACTACGAAGAGGACTTTACCATCACGCCGGTGCTCTCCTACGAAAGCATCCCGCTGAATTGGACCCGCTACAAGTATCTGTCCGTCAAGCTGCTCAACGCCGGCGAAAGCGATGCCGAGGTGGGGCTCTCGGTCAAGGCCGGCAGCAAGACCTACCGCATCAAGACCACGGACGGCAAGACGGCCGTCACCCTACCCGCGAACAGCGAAAAATTTGTCAACGTCACCTTCGATCTGGGCGCCGCCGGCATCACCGGCAGTGTCTCCGCCTTCAACTTTGAGGTCTCCTCCCTCTTCGGCGGCACCGTGTTCTTCGATGCCTTCACCGCCGGCATGACCGACGCAATCCTCACCGACAGTGAACTGAACGAAGCGGAAGAGCCGATGATGGTCAGTGCAACGGAACTGCGCAATCTGATCACACAGATCGCCGGCCTGTCCGTGCCCTCCAGTGCCGAGGCGCGTGCCGCCTTTGAGGGCGCGCTGGCCGCCGCCGAGGCCCTGCTGGCCGACAAGGACGCCACCCCGCTCGCCTTCTCCGATGCCGCCGGTGCCATCATCGACGCTATCGGTCGGCTTTTTGAGGATATGCCCGATGTGGCCGCGCTGCTCGAGGAGATGGCGCTGGCCGACGAGCTGGATCTGACCACCGCCCCCGAAAAGCGCGTCAAGGCCTATCAGGATGCGCTGGCCGCCGCCGAGGCACTGCTCGATCAGCAGGTACTGACGCAGCAGGAGGTCGATGAGGCGCTGGCCACGCTGCAGGCTACCCGCGAAGCACTCGATGCGCCCGCCGGTCTGCTCGGCGACGTCAACGGTGACGGCAAGGTCGACTCCACCGACGCCCGTCTGATCCTCCAGTATTATGCGAAGAAGATCGGCGATGGCGATCTCGATCTCACGCTGGCCGATGTGAACGCCGACAGCAAGATCGACTCCACCGACGCCCGCCTGATCCTGCAGCTTTACGCGAAAAAGATCAGTGAGTTCTGAACTTCCCTTTGAATAAACCGCGCCGTCCCCGCACTTTTCGTGCGGGGACGGTTCCTTTTTTTGCGATGCATCCGATCGAACAAAATGCATGAATTATAAAACAAATTGCTATATACAAAGAAAAACGGGAATGGTATAATGAATAAAATTTACATGATATGACCTGTCGCTGCGCAAGGGGGAGTGTTTATGAAAACCTATCTTCTGCCCCGTGAGGGGACGTTTTTCAAAGCCAATCTGCACTGCCACACCACCTGTTCGGACGGCCACTGGACGCCCGAACAGGTGAAGGCGGAATATATGGCACAGGGCTATTCCGTGGTGGCCTACACCGACCACGACGTGATGGTCCCCCACCCCGAACTGCGGGACGCGCAGTTTCTGCCGCTGGCCGGCTTCGAGGCGGAGGTGAACGAGGAGGGCAGCGGCACATGGGCACAGAATAAATGCTGCCACGTCTGCTTCATCGCGCTGGAAGAAGACAACGTGACCATGCCGTTCTGGCATCGGGAACGGTATCTGTTCGGCAACGCCCCCGCCTATCTCGACCGGGTGAAATTCCGCGAGGACGAGCCGGATTACCTGCGGGAATACAGCCCCGCCGGCATTTCCGACATGATGCACCGCGGACGGGATCGCGGCTTTTTTGTCACCTACAACCACCCCGCATGGTCGCTGGAGGATTGGCGCGACTACACCGCCTATGACGGGATGCACGCCATGGAGATGGTGAACTACGCCTGCGCCGCATGGGGATATGACGAATATAATCCCCGCGTCTATGACGATATGCTGCGGGCGGGCAAACGCATCTTCTGCATCGACGCCGATGATAACCACAACCGCGGCGGCAGCGCTTTCGGCTCTTTCGGCGGCTTCACCATGATCAAGGCACCCGCACTGGAATACCGCGCCGTCACCCGCGCACTGGAGGCGGGCGATTTCTACGCCTCGCAGGGGCCGCTGATCCACGAGTTGTACATAGAAGACGGCGCGGTGCACATCACCTGCTCCCCCGCCGTCTCCATCGTCTGCACCTATGATCTTCGGCGCACCGACATTGCCATAGCGCGCGAGACACCGCTCACCGAGGCGGTGCTGCCGCTGGCCGAGGACGCCCGGTATTTCCGCCTCACCGTCACCGATGCGTGCGGGCGGCACGCCAACACCAACGCCTATTTCGCCGACACGCTGCCCCGAAAGGACTGATCACATGGAGCACCGCATTCTGCCGCGCCGCCCGCTGGGCAATCCGCGCCGTCTGTGGCGGCAGACGGAATTTCGCCTCTCCACCTTTTCCGTTCATCCCGACCGTATGCGGGACATCCCCCGCGCCATGGCCACGCTGAAAGCCGCCGGATTTGACCTGGTCGAGCTGGGCTGGGCCACCCACCGGCAGGCCGAAACGGCGCTGAAAGCGGCCGGGGAACTGGGGATCGACCTGCTGTTTCAGGATTTCTCCGTCTTCGGCGGGATGCAGGAAAACCATCTTGACCGGGTAGTGACCGCCGAGACCGTGAACGCCCTCTGCGACCGCCTGCGCACCCTGCCGCGCTGTGTCGGCTGCTATGTGTGGGACGAGCCGTATGTGGAGGATCAGCTGCGCGAGGCACGGCGGCAGGTGGATCTTTTTGAGGCGGCCATGCCCGACCGCCTCCCCTTCACCGTGGCCATCCCCAGTTACAACACCCGCTACCAATGGCCGAACAACGAATTTGCCGCCTATCTGGATCGGTATGCCCGCATCATCGACCCGCCGGTGCTCTCGCTCGACTATTACCCCGTGGGTCTGCCGCAGTACACCGACGAAGCACAACTCGACGATTCGCTCTTTTGGTGCGATCTGGGGCAGATGCGGGTGATCGGGCGGCAATATGATCTGCCGCTGTGGTTTTACTATCAGGGGATCAACCTCTACCGCTACCGCCGTTTTCACCCCGACATGGTGCGCATGATGATATACGCCGCCTGTCTCTACGGGGTCAAGGCGCTGCAGCAGTTCACCGCGGCCGGCTCCGTCATCGACAAAAACGGCGGGGAAGGCCCCTTCTTCGCGGCGCAGAAGCAGCTGCACCGCGAATTCCACGCGCTGGGCAACACGCTCATGGCGCTGCAGGATCAATTCGTTTTCCATTCGGACGATCTGCTGCCCGGCCATCCCCATCGGGACGTGGCGGGGGATGACATCGCCAAAAGTGCCCTGCTCGCCGCCCTTCTGCCGCCGCGCACCTCGGCGGGCGAGTTCACCGACACCGCGGGCAACCGCTATCTGCTGGTGCTCAACCGCGACTATGAGATACCCGCCGCCCCCGCACTGCCGCTGAATCGCCCCTGCCGGCTCTACACCGTCAGCCCCGAAGACGGCACACAGCAGGTGCTGTGCGACCGCACCGACACCCTGCGGCTGCAGCTGGCACCCGGCGATGCCGCGCTGCTGCGCGTGCAGAACGCCGACGAAGCGCCGTTCACTGTTGAATACCGACTGGAAAAATAAAAAAGGTGTGCCGCTCGGCACATCCCCTTATAAATGTGCAGTCCCCCGGGTTACACCCGGGGGGCTGTTGTCATGATTGCAGCGGCTTCTGCGCGAGGATGCGCTTCAGCGGCACCCAGCCGAGATATTGCGGAGGCTCACCGAGGGGTGCC
>JAZRVU010000086.1:0-15042 GCA_045599305.1 Acutalibacteraceae bacterium
GCGAAGACGCCCTCATTTCTCTCGTTCTCCCTTTTTCATTTCTTCGTTAGCGCAGTTGCTCCGCAACTGCTTGCGACTTCATTCCTTCATTAGCCCGTCAGGGCGTCTTCATTTTCGGCGCGTTACGAAAACGCTTCAAAACACTTCCTTATCAGCACGCGCCGAAGCCCTTCGGCTTTTTTCATAATGTGCAAAGAAAAAAGGATGAGGAAAGCGTGCTTTCCTCATCCTTTTATGCGTTTTATGCGTTTTCGTTATCCGCGGCCGACAGCCTTGTCGATGGCGGCCAGTTCTTCGGGGGTGAACTCCAGATTGTTCAAAGCGCCCAGGCTGTTTTCCAGTTGTTCCACGCTCGAAGCACCGATCAGCGCCGAGGTCACCCGACCGCCGCGCAGTACCCACGCCAGCGCCATCTGCGCCAGCGACTGCCCGCGCGCCGCGGCAATGTCGTTGAGCTTGCGGGTGCGCTCCACCATCTCCGGCGTGGTGGCACGGTCGCGCAGACGGGCGTCACGCGCGGCACGGGAGCCCTCCGGCACGCCGTGCAGGTATTTGTCGGTCAGCATGCCCTGCGCCAGCGGGGAGAAGCAGATGGTGCCCATGCCGTATTCGTCCAGCAGATCCTGCAGGCCGGTCTCTTCGATCCAGCGGTCGTAAATGTTGTAGCAGGGCTGATGGATCAGGCAGCGTACGCCCATCTGCCGCAGCAGCTCGATCGCCTCGCGTGCCTCTTTGGGACGGTAGTTGGAGATGCCGACATACAGCGCCTTGCCCTGCTGTACCGCCGTGGCCAGCGCGCCCATCGTCTCCTCCAGCGGGGTGTTGGGGTCATAGCGGTGGGAGTAGAAGATATCCACATAATCGAGCCCGTTGCGCTTGAGCGCCTGATCCAGCGAGGCCAGCACGTGCTTGCGGCTGCCGCCGTCACCGTAGGGCCCCGGCCACATACCGTAGCCGGCCTTGGTGGAGATGATCAGTTCGTCGCGATAGGGCTTTAAGTCGCGTGCCATCACCTTGCCCAGCGTCTCTTCCGCCGAGCCGCCCACCGGGCCGTAGTTATCCGCCGCATCGAAGTGGGTCACGCCCAGATCGAACGCGCGCAGCAGGATCTTGCGGCAGTTTTCAAATACGTTCACACTGCCGAAATTCTGCCAAAGTCCCAGGGAGATGGCGGGGAGCATCAGGCCGCTGGTGCCTACGCGGTTATATTTCATGTTCTGATACCGGTCGCCTCTTGCATCATATGCCATGGTCGATCATCCTTTCCGTTCACGTTTTTCTTATTATACGTCATGCCGTGCGGTTTTGCAAGGGAAAAAGCGGAAAAATACAAAAGCCATCCCGCAAACGGGATGGCTTGAATTTGTATTGCGGAGCAACTTACACCGCACGGGTGACCTTACCGGAACGCAGGCAGCGGGTGCAAGCGTACACTCTCTTCGGAGAGCCGGCGACGATGGCCTTCACACGCTTCACATTCGGCTTCCACGCACGGTTGGAACGACGGTGCGAGTGAGAAACGTTGTTACCGAACACGATCGCTTTTCCGCAGAAATCACATTTTGCCATTGCTTCTGCACCTCCTTTGAACCACACAAATAGAAAGCAACATTGTTATAATAGCAGATTGTTTCAAAAATTGCAAGTGTTTTTTTGCTTTTTTTCGCCGTTTTCGAAAAAAATTACCGATGGGTCATTCGTGCGCCTTCTGCGCCTTGATGACCTTCAGCCGCGAGAAATCCTCCCGCTCCTTTTCCTCCAGCGCCTCGGTGATGGAGCGCACGATGCCGGTGTAGCGGGGGATCACGATATTTTTCAGCGCGTTGGCGCGTTTTTGCGTTTTGCTCACCGCGCCCGCCAGACGGTAGACGCTGGTCTCCACTTCGCACAGTTCCACCGTCAGCCGTTTCACTTTGTCGAACCGGATATACGCCTCGTCCACCAGTGCGCTCGTGTCCATGAAGCCGTAGGTCAGTTTCACGGGGCGCTCCTCCAGTGTCAGGGTGGGCAGCTCCACGCCCATCACGCTGCGAAAGGAGAGAGAGAGCCCCTTTTCCACCGGCACCGAGGCGGCGATGGTGTCGCAGAAGCCGTGCGCCACATTGGCCCGTTCCAGCGCCTTGTAGGCGTCGGCGTAGCAGGCGTCGATGCTCTCCTGAATGGCGCCGGCACGGTCGATCAGTGCCATCATTTCCCGCACCAGGATATTGCGCTTGCGATCCAGCAGATCAAAGCCGACCCGCGCGAGATCCAGCGTCTTTTTGGCGTTGATGAGATTGCCCTTGGTGGGAAAGACCTGTTCCGCCATGCCGTCACCTCCTTTTCAGTATGTGTCGATGTTTCAGAAATGCGCTTCTTCCGGCCGGTAATGCGCCTCGAGCAGCGCATCGTCCACACGGTCGAGTTCTTCACGGGGCAGGGTGGAGAGCAGCCGCCACGCCAGATCCAGCGTCTGTTCCATCGAGCGGTTTTCGTCCTCGCGCTGATTGATGAACTTCTCATCGAACAGGCGGCCGAATTGCAGCAGCCGTTTATCGGTCGCCGAGAGTTCCTCTTCGCCGATGACGGAGGCCAGCGAGCGGGCGTCCTGTACACGGGCATAACTGGCAAACAACTGGTTGGAGACGGCGGCGTGATCCGCACGGGTGTACCCCTCGCCGATGCCGTCTTTCATTAGACGGGAAAGGGACATCAACGCCGAGACCGGGGGATAGATGCCGCTGTTTTCCAGCGAGCGATCCAGCACGATCTGCCCCTCGGTGATGTAGCCGGACAGGTCGGGCACGGGGTGGGTGATGTCATCGTTGGGCATAGTGAGGATGGGCAGTTGTGTGACCGAGCCGGTGCTGCCCTTGATCATGCCGGCGCGCTCATACAGCGACGCCAGATCGGAATAGAGGTAGCCGGGGTAGCCCTTGCGGCCGGGGATCTCGCCTTTGGACGAGGAGAATTCGCGGCAGGCCTCGGCATAGGAGGTCATGTCGGTCATGATGACCAGTATGTGCATCCCCAGATCGAACGCGAGATATTCCGCCGCCGTCAGTGCGCAGCGCGGGGTGAGGATACGCTCCACGATGGGGTCGTTTGAAAGGTTCAGGAACATGGTCACGCGGTTCATCACGCCGCTTTCCTCAAAACTGCGGCGGAAATAGTCGGCCACATCGTTTTTGACGCCCATGGCGGCAAACACGATGCCGAATTCGCTGCCGCCGTTGGCCTCGCTCTGGTCGGCGATGCGCGCCTGCCGCACGATCTGCGCGGCCAGTTCGTTGTGCTTCATGCCCGAGCCGGAGAAGATGGGCAGTTTCTGGCCGCGGATAAGCGTCATCAGGCAGTCGATGGAGGAGATGCCGGTGGCGATATAGTTGCGGGGATAGATGCGGGAGACGGGGTTGATGGCCGACCCGTTCACGTCCCGCCGCACGGTGGGGTAGATGTCTCCCAGCCCGTCGATGGGGCGGCCCACACCGTCAAACACACGGCCGCACAGCTCGGGCGACAGCGGCATTTCCACGGGGTGTCCCTGCAGACGGGTGCGGGTGTTGTCCAGCGAGATGCCGTTGGTGCCCTCGAAGACCTGCACCACGATGCGCTCGCCCTCCATGGAGACGATGCGTCCGGCACGCGCCGTGCCGTCATCCAGCCGCAGGGTGACCGTCTCCTCAAAAGAGGCGCCCTTCACGCCGTCGATCACCACGAGCGAGCCGTTGATCTCTTTGACCCCGATATAGTCAATCGTCATGGAAAATCCTCCAACCTTTGTGCAAAAGCGGCCGTTACAGGGCGGGCTGCTCCAGCGTTTTCAGTGTTTCGTCGATTTCGGTGAAATACCCGTCCAGCAGATCGGGCCGGTCGTTGGGCACATCGAATTTGATGCGCACCACCTTGTCGAACAGCCCCAGCGCGGTGATGCGGGAAAGCGGCACCGAGGAGGCGACCAGCTTGCCCGCCGCCTTGTAGAGATGCAGGATGATCTGCATCATCTTCAACTGCTTTTGAAGCGGGACATAGGTGTCGTCCTTGTGGTAGGCATTCTGCTGCAAAAAGCCCACCCGGATCAGCCGCGCCACCTCGATCACCAGTTTCTGGTCATCCGGCAGCACGTCCGAGCCGATCAGCTTGACGATCTCCATCAGGCGGTTTTCCTCCTGCAGCAGGGCGGCGATCTGCGTGCGGCAGGCGATGAAATCCTCGCCCACGTTGGCCTTGTACCACCCGGCCAGATCGCCGAGATATTCGCTGTAGCTGTTCATCCAGTTGATGGCGGGGTAATGGCGGGAATAGGCCAGCGACTTGTCCAGTGCCCAGAAGCAGCGGGTAAAGCGCTTGGTGTTCTGGGTGACCGGCTCGGAAAAATCGCTGCCCTGCGGCGACACGGCGCCGATGATGGTGACACTGCCGCTCGCGCCGCTCAACGTTCTGGCCATGCAGGCGCGCTCATAAAAATCCGAAAGACGGGAGGGGAGATAGGCCGGGAAGCCTTCCTCGGCGGGCATCTCCTCCAGTCGGCCGGAGATCTCGCGCAGCGCTTCCGCCCAGCGGGAGGTGGAATCGGCCATGATGGCCACATGGTAGCCCATGTCGCGGTAATACTCCGCCAGCGTCACGCCGGTGTAAACGGAGGCTTCGCGCGCGGCCACGGGCATATTCGAGGTGTTGGCGATCAGCACGGTGCGGTCGGTCATGGGGCGGCCGGATTTCGGGTCGATCAGAGCGGAGAATTCCTCTAGCACCTGCGACATTTCATTGCCGCGTTCGCCGCAGCCCACATAGACGATGATGTCGGCATCACACCATTTGGCCAACTGGTGCTGGGTCATGGTCTTGCCGGTACCGAATCCGCCGGGGATAGCGGCCGTGCCGCCCTTGACCACGGGGAAGAGCGTGTCCAGCACCCGCTGTCCGGTGACGAGCGGCGTGTCGGCATACAGGCGTTCGGCCACGGGACGCGGGGTGCGGATCGGCCAGCGCTGGCACAGCGAGAGCGGATGCTCCTGCCCTTTGTCATCCGTCAGCACCGCCACCGTGTCGTGGATGCGGTACTGTCCGCCCTTTTCCACGCGGGTGACCGTGCCGGAAAGCGCGGGCGGCACCATGCAGCGGTGAGTGATGACGGCGGTCTCGGGACAGGTGGCATACACCATGCCGCCGGACAGGCGGTCGCCCTCCTTCACCGTCAGGGTCACGTCCCACAGGCGCTCTTCGTCCAGCGCCGACACGGCGGCGCCGCGGTCGATGAAATCGCCCGAGCGCTCCTGAATAGCCTTCAGCGGGCGTTCGATGCCGTCGAAAATATTGTCCAGAATACCCGGCCCCAGCAGCGCGCAGAGCGGGCCGCCGCCGGAGACGATCTCCTCGCCCACGGTGAGCCCGGTGGTGTTCTCATAAACCTGTACGGTGGTGCGCTCGGTGTTCATGCCGATCACCTCGCCGACCAGTTTTTCCCGGCCGACGAGCACCATCTCCATCATGGAAAGGCCGGTGTTGCCGCGCAGGGTGACGACCGGCCCGTTGATGCCGTAGATGCGGTTGTCCATACGTATGCCCATTCCTTACTTGAAAAATTGGTGGATCAGCCCACCGTAAGACCGGAGTGATCGGTGAACCAGCCGTGCTGCTGTTCCAACCGCGCCTCCAGTGTGTTGTCAATCATCAGGCCGGCGGCGGTATTCACCCCGCGCAGGCCGCCGATGGCGATATCCTCCGCGGTCTCGATCCGGCTGCCGGCGGGGCAGAGTGCCCCGAGTGCCGCCGCGTGCGCGCTGTCCTGCGCCGCCAGTTGATAGACGGTGCCCTCGGCGGGCAGCACCTCCGCCATCTCCCTGAAAGAGGCGGCCAGCCACGCCGCGTAGTCCGGTGTCGCGGTAAAGGCGATCAGTTTTTCACGGGCGCGGGCAAAAATATCGGCCGCCATTTTCTGCCGCTTTTCCAGCAATGCCCGGCGTGCGTCCGCTTCGCGGCGGGAGCGCTCCCGGTTGATGGTGCGGCGCATCTCGTCCTGCTCCTTCTGGATCAGCACATACGATTCCTCCAGCACATCCCGTTCCGCCTGACGGAGCCGTTCCGCTTTGAACGCCTCCACCTCGCGGTGGATCGACTCGCTCTGCTGATTGGCGTAGTCGGTGATGGCCTGCATGAATTTGGCCAGTTTTTGATCGTTGGTGTTCACGAAAAATATCCGCCCTTTCCGATAAAAGCCGTCAGACCTTGATGCCGATGGCTTCCCGCACATAGCGCAGAATGGTGTCTTTGGTGCTGCCGTTGCCGTGGCGGTCGGGGACTGTCACGATCAGCGGTGCGGCGTGGTGCAGTTTCCAGTCGTCCACAAAGTCCCGGCAGGCCTCTGCCAGCGGTGCCGTCATCAGCACCACGGCAATCTCCTTGTCCTCGACCACCCGCAGCAGTTCCTGCCGCACCTCGTCCGGCTCGTGCAGCACGACCCCCTCGATGCCCGCCATGCGCAGGCCGACCTGGGTGTCCGCGTTGTCGCTTATCAGGTAAAATTTCATGTTACATCACAAGGCACAGAATGGCGATCAGCAGGCCGTAAAGACCGAAGCCTTCGCCCAGTGCCACGAAGATGATGGATTTACCGAACGCCTGCGGATCCTCCGCGGTGGCGCCGATGGCCGCGGGGGCGCCGCTGGCCACAGCCAGACCGCCGCCGATGCCGGCCAGACCCACGGCCAGCGCCGCGCCGATGTATTTCATGCCGTTATCGGCCGCAGGGGCAGTCTCTTGTGCCTCGGCTTCGACCGGAGCGGCGGCCGTATCGGCCGGAGCCTCCGCCGCGACGGAGATGACCGGCAGCGACAGGCAGAGCGCCGCGATCACCAACAGCGAGAGCAGTTGGAAGGAGAGCGCCCGGCGGGGCGATTGGCCGCGGCGCACCATGCGGATGGCCGCGATCACGGAAACGGTGAGCAGTACCACGGGAAGAATGAAATACAAAGCAGTCATGACAATTTACCTCCGAAAAAATTATTTATTCAGTTTCAGCGGGGTGAAAGGACGCCCCTCACCGGTGTAATACCGGCTGAACATCTCATAAAACTCCAGGCGCATCACCTGGATGGCCACCAGCAGCGCCTCCATCACCATGACGAGCAGATTGCCCAGCACCACGGTGACGGTGTAGCCGAAGGGGCCGAACAGCCCGGCCAGCGTGAACACGGCCAGCATCATGCCGGCGTGGATCAGCACGAAGGCGCCCACCCGCATGAAAGACATCGTGTTGGAGAGGTAGGTGAGCAGGATCTCGAATACCTCAAAGAAATTCTGCACACAGAACTCGCCCCATTTTTCGGGTGCCCAGTCTTTTTCACCGGCCACCAGTTTGCCCAGCGGCTCCCGCAGGAAGATGAGCAGCAGCGGCAGTGCCACCAGACAGAGCAGATAGGGGAGAGTGACGATCTTGAGACCGAAGGCCAACTGCCCGCCGAAGCCCGCCACCAGCGAACCGAAGAAGACGAGACCCGCCACGCCGTTTGGCCCGAACAGGGCGTTTTCCCAGTCGCGCCGCTTGATGGCGGAATAGATGTTGAGGCACATCGAGATGACGATGAGCGCCAACCCCACACAGACGGCGAACAGGATGATCGACACGGCGGATTCCATCACATCGATGGGCTTTTCGGCAAATCCGAGCAGGCGGTAAAAACCGTCCAGCGCGTGTTCGAACCCGAATACCGAGCCGAACACGGTGCCGCACACCGCCGCCGAAATACCGCAGGGGATGAGGATGCGCCCGATGGGCATCTGCTTTTTCTTCCACATCCACGCGCCCACCAGCGCCACGATGAGCCCCTGCCCCAGATCACCGAACATGATGCCGAAGAGCAGCGTGTAGGTGATGGCCACAAAGGCGGTGGGGTCGATCTCGTTGTAGGTGGGCATGCCGTACATATCCACGAAATACTCATACGCACGGAAGAGCGGGAAGTTGTGCAGTTTCACAGGCGGGGTGTGGTGTGCCACGTTCTCGGGCTTTTCAGTGGTGTATTCCACGCCGCCGATGGCCGAGATCTGCGAGAGGAAATCGGCCTCCTCCCGTGCGGGGATCCACCCCGCGAGCAGCACCGAGCTGTTCTTGTACTGCACCGCGTAGTGCCGGATGCGGAAATAGTATTCCATCTCCCGCAGCCGCGCCAGCACCCGGTCGCAGGTCTCGCGCTCCTGTGCGTACCATGTGCGCACCGTCTCCTGCGCCTCGGTGAGCTGCTGTGCCGTCTCCTTCTGCCGGCGGTGCAGCGACGTCAGGATCTCCTCCGGCGTCCCTGTTTCGTCCGGCAGGATCGCGTGGATGTGCATCCGCTCGAAATACAGGCTCGAAAACAGCCGGTCGACATCGTCGCTTCGATCCTGCGGCGCAAAATAGACGCCCCAGTAATAGTTGCTGTCGGCACTGCCGGGGAAGAACATGGCAAAGGGATCGTCGGCGTAGATATCCAGCCTCTGGTAACTCTCCTTCGGCAGTTTGCCGAAGCGCGCCTTGATGGTCTCGCAGTTCAGCAGTTCGTCCAGCCCGATGTTCAGTCCCTTGAAATGCTCGAACTGCTCGGCATCCCGCGCGCATTTTTCCAGTTCGGCGGACAGTGTGCTCACCCGGCCGTCCAGTTCGGCGGCTTTTTTCGAAAAATCGTCGGCGTACTGCAGCAGTTGTGCCGTCTCCCAAGCGGAGGGGACGGCCTGCTCGTCCGGCTTGCCGCCGACGCTTTTCGCCGCCGCGGTCAGTTCGGCCAGAGGTGCCGAATAGGGGCAATCCTCGTTCAGCGCGACGAAGTCAGAGGTGTCGGAATAAAAAGAGAGGGGATTTTCCGGCTGAAACACGCCGCACCGCCCGCACACCTCGGTCACGCGATCCAGCGTGTCCCGCGGGCCGGTGATGCTGACCAGTTTCATCTTGGCAACAGACACCGTTCGTCACATCCTTTCTGCGCCCAGCACCAGCGTGGGCCTGATCTCTTCGGGAGGAAGCTGATATCGCAGCCCCTCGATGATGTTGATGATATCCAGCACTTCCGTTTCGATGATGGTGACGTAGGAGAGCAGCACCACCATGGGATGCACGGAAAAATGCATATAATGGCGTGCCGTGAAATAGGTGGCACGCTCCGGCAGATCAAAGGTGAAAGCACGCTGTGCGGCGGGCACGTGCCGTCCGGCGGGAGTGGCAAAAAAGATATCGGCCATCTCGTCCGGCGCGGCGGCGAGCAGCCGTTCCCACGTCTTCTTCGGGATATTGCCGCCCGGCGGCAGCAGCACGGCGCGAATCTCCTCCTCGGTGGCGTGGAAATAGGTCTTCAGCCGCCACACGCGGGTGACATTCTGCACATCGATCCACGTGCCGCACAGATCCACCATTTCCTGCCGCAGGGTGCCGGTGGTGTGGGCGGTCACGTCCAATATCCGCTCGGCCAGTGCCCGGTGCAGCACCGTTTCCATCTCGGTCAGCGGCAGTTCGCCGTTTGGCTGCCCGGCATAGGGCGAGAGCAGTCGGCCGTAG
The DNA here is from genome assembly GCA_045599305.1 of Acutalibacteraceae bacterium. Classification (GTDB taxonomy): domain Bacteria; phylum Bacillota; class Clostridia; order Oscillospirales; family Acutalibacteraceae; genus SIG588. Next base: position 9,506 of record JAZRVU010000086.1, read on the forward strand.
AGGGAACCGGCCAGCGCCGGCACCAGTTCGGCCATGTTCTGCGCCCGGTTGACCGCCAGCAGGTCCAGCTTGGTATGGCTCGAAAAGAAATCCGGCAGCGACAGGATGTAGTCCCGTGCACGGTCTACGTTCATCAGACGCAGCAGTTGGATGAGATGCTCGGTCTCCTCCCGCTGCATCAGGTAAGCGGACAGGCGGCTCCCGGCGGAGATATCGAACCGGATCAGCGAGGCATAGCATGTCCACAGCCGGCGGCGCAGACGCTCTTCCAGATAGCCGCGATGTATGGTCTTTTCATTGATATCGGCCAGTGCGTCGCTGTAGGAGGTCTCGTTTTTGAGATAGGCCGCCGCCTCGCTCACCGAATGGCAGGCGAGCAGGGCCTCGTAGTCCTCCCGCCGGAGCGTCTTGCCGTAGATGGCACGCGCCCGTGCGGAGACGGCGTTGGCGGCATATTGCTGCGTCAATTTCATGAGCGGTCACCGCCGAGCACCCGGGCGACCAGCTCGTCCGCCAGCCGCTCGCTCTCGTTTTGAAAGACCGCGTCCAATGCCGCTTCCTGCTTTTGATATTTCTTCTGTGTGCGCTGCCATTTCTGTTCGGCGATGGTGCGCTCCGATTCACAGTTGATCTGCGCACGCTTGCGCGCCCGCTCCAGATATTCGCTGCGCAGGGCTTCGGCGCGCCGGGCGATGTCCCGGTCGGCGTTCAGTTTTTCCAGACGTGCGGCCTGGGTGATCTTCTGCGCCTGACGATCCATTTCGATGATCTGATCGATGATGTTTTTCAAAATCCTCACCTCAACAATAGGTCATTCTAATTATATACTCATTACATCCGAATTTCAAGCGATAGCGCACAAAAAATTAAAAGAAACGCCCTCCGCAGGAAGGGCGTTTCCTATGTCAGTTTTTCAGGCTCTGGATAGGGGCGGGGATACGTCCGCCGCGGGCGATGAACCGCGCGGGCGACCAGGTCGAGACGGGCATCACCGGGCCGCCGCCGAGCAGACCGCCGAAGGAGAGCTCGTCACCCACCGTTTTGCCGATGGCGGGGATCAGGCGCACGGCGGTGGTCTTGGAATTGACCATGCCGATCGCCGCCTCGTCAGCGATGATGGCGGAGATGACCTCGGCCGGGGTGTCGCCGGGCACGTTGATCATATCCAGCCCCACCGAGCAGACCGCCGTCATGGCCTCCAGCTTTTCGATCTTGAGTGAGCCGCAGCGCGCCGCGTCGATCATGCCGGCATCCTCGGTGACGGGGATGAACGCGCCCGAAAGGCCGCCCACATGGGAGGAGGCCATCACGCTGCCTTTCTTCACGGCGTCGTTGAGCAGTGCCAGTGCGGCGGTGGTGCCGGCACAGCCGCAGCTTTCCAGCCCCATCTCCTCCAGAATATGCGCCACCGAGTCACCCACTGCCGGGGTGGGGGCGAGCGACAGATCCACGATGCCGAAGGGGACATCCAGCATCTGCGAAGCCTCCCGTGCCACCAACTGCCCCATGCGGGTGATCTTGAAAGCGGTACGCTTGATCAGATCGGCCACGGCGGTCAGGTCGCAGTCGCCGGCCTTGGCCAGCGCCGCCCGTACCACGCCGGGACCGGAGACCCCCACGTTGATGACGCAGTCCGGCTCGCTCACACCGTGGAAAGCGCCCGCCATGAAGGGATTGTCCTCGGGCGCATTGCAGAGCACCACCAGCTTCGCCGGACCGATACAGCCGCGGTCGGCGGTGCGCTCGGCCGCCTCACGCACCACGCGCCCCATCATGCCCACGGCATCCATGTTGATGCCCGCCTTGGTGGAGCCGATGTTGACCGACGCGCAGATGTGGTCGGTCACGGCGAGTGCCTCGGGGATGGCGGCGATCAGTTCCCGGTCGCCGGGGCCGAAGCCCTTCTGCACCAGCGCGGAAAATCCGCCCAGAAAGTTCACCCCGCAGGTGGTGGCCGCCCGCTCCAGCGTGCGGGCGAGCTTGACGGCGTCGCGGTCATCACAGCCGGCCAGCACCATGGCGGCCGGGGTGATGGAGATGCGTTTGTTGATGATGGGGATGCCGTAGGTCTTTTCGATCGTCTCACCGGTCGCCACCAGTTTTTCCGCGCGGCGGGTGATCTTGTCATAGACCTTGCCGCACACCGTGTCGATGTCGCTGTGGCAGCAGTCCAACAGCGAAATGCCCATCGTGATGGTGCGCACATCCAGGTGTTCCTCCTGGATCATGGTGATGGTTTCCAGAATATCGCGTGCGTTGAGCATGAAAGTCCCTCCGTCAGATGGTGTGCATGGAATTGAAGATGTCTTCGTGCATGATGCGGATGGAAAGCCCCTCCGCCTGCCCCAGCGCCTCAAACGCATCAGCGATCTCGGTGAACGGGGCGTTGGCGGCGGAGATGTCCGCCACCATGATCATGGCAAAGAACTCCTGCAGCACCGACTGGGTGACCTCTACGATGTTGAGATGATATGTCATGCATACCCCGGACACCTTGGCCAAAATGCCCACGGTATCTTTACCGATAACTGAAATGACTGCGCGCATAACCGGTCCCTCCATATGTAACACAATGATTTTTAATGATAGCACAGAAATGTCCGCGTTGCAATATTTTTTTCGAAAAAGTCTTGACAGATCAGGCTCTGCGTGATAAAATAATTCAAAATTCAACATTTTAAAGCGTTGACGGAGAGGAAAACGGAGCTCCGGGCACCCACAGAGAGCCGGCGGGCGGTGCGAGCCGGCATGTTGCCCCCACCGTTTTTGTCGCTCCCGAGCAGGAGGGAAGAAGGCGCCCCGCGTTGTAGACCCCTCCCGTGATGGCCGCGTGAGAGCCGAAGGCTTGTTGGAGCCGGAGTGGCGCTTTGGCGCAATTTGAGTGGTACCGCGGGTAATCTTAAATGATCGCTCGTCTCAAAGAAATCGTCTTTGGGGCGGGCATTTTTTCATTGCCGCCCCGGCTTTAGGGAGGAATTTGAGAAATGGAACAACTGAAGGAACTGGATTTCAAGCTCCGTGAGGTGTCCGGCCGTATCCGCGCCCTGCGCGAGATGGAGGGTCTGTCCGTGGAGGACATGGCTCAGAAGACGGGGGTCACCGCGGCGGAGTACGAGGCCTGCGAGGCAGGGCAGTCGGATCTGACCTTTGCCTTTATTTACCGCTGTGCCACGGCGTTCCGTGTCGATGTCACTGATTTGATCGAGGGCGAGAGCCCCACCCTGCAGTCCTACACCGTCACCCGCCGCGGGGACGGCCAGCGCATCGAGCAGGCACACGGCATGGTGTATTATAATCTGGCGGCGGCTTTCCGCAACCGGATCTCCGAGCCGTTGTTTGTCCGCGCCGCCTTCAGCGAGGAGGCGCAGCACCGCCCGATCGAGTGCACCACCCATGCCGGTCAGGAGTGCGACCTCGTGCTGAAAGGCCACCTGAAGGTGCAGGTGGGCGATCACACGGAGGTGCTCTTGGAGGGCGACACCATCTATTACGACAGCTCCACCCCTCACGGTATGATCGCCGTGGACGGGCAGGACTGCGAATTCTATGCCATCGTCCTCAATCCCACCGGCGAGCCGATCCCGGAGCTTTCGCCCTCCCGCACCTATGCGGCGGAGCCGAAGCCGGCCTATAAGGAGCGCCGCATCTATCACAATTTCATCCATCCCGTGGAGGACGAGAACGGCGCGCTGCTGTCCCTCTCCTTTGAAAACGAGGAGCAGTTCAATTTTGCCTTCGACATCGTGGACGGGCTGGCGGCCAAAAAGCCGGACAAACTCGCCATGCTGCATATCGATCACGACAAGGTGGAGCGCCGCTTCACCTTTGCGGATATGAAGCGCGCCTCCTCGCAGTGCGCGAATTATTTCAAATCGCTCGGCATCAAAAAGGGCGACCGCGTGATGCTGGTGATGCGCCGGCAGTATCAGTTCTGGTTTTCCATTCTGGCGCTGCATAAGCTGGGCGCCATCGCCATTCCCGCCACCGATATGCTGCAGGAGCACGACTTCGAATACCGCTTCCGCGCGGCGGGGGTATCGGCCATCATCTGCACCGCTCACGGCCGCACGGCCGAACAGGTGGAGGCGGCGGCCGCCGGTTGTCCGGGCGTCACCGTCAAGGTGCTGGCGGGCGGCAGCCGGGAGGGCTGGCACGATTTCGATGCCGAATATCCGCTGTTCAGCGGCCGCTTCGAGCGGACGGAGGAGAGCATCAAGGGCGGCGACCCGATGCTCATGTTCTTCACCTCCGGCACCGCCGGCAACCCCAAGATGACGCTGCACAATTGCAAATACCCGCTGGGGCATTTTATCACCGCCAACTACTGGCACTGTGTGGATCCCGAGGGACTGCACCTCACCATCTCCGATACCGGCTGGGCCAAGGCCATGTGGGGCAAACTCTACGGCCAGTGGCTGTGCGAGGCACCGCTTTTCGTCTATGATTTCGAGCGGTTCGATGCGGCGGATATCCTGCCCATGTTTGCCAAATATCACATCACCACCTTCTGCGCACCGCCCACCATGTACCGCATGATGATCAAGGAAGACCTTTCCAAATACGATATGAGCTCGGTGCAGCATGCCACCATCGCGGGCGAGGCGCTCAACCCGGAGGTGTTCCGGCAGATGGAACGCTCCACCGGCCTCAAGGTGATGGAGGGCTTCGGCCAGACCGAGACCACCCTCGTCATCGGCAACCTCATCGGTATGCCGCACAAGCTCGGCTCCATGGGTCGCCCCGTGCCGCTCTTTAATGTCGATCTGGTCACGCCGGACGGCGAGTCGGTGGGCGTGGGCGAGACGGGCGAGATCGTCATCCACACCGAAAACGGCGCCCCCTGCGGCCTGTTCCGCGAGTATTATCTCGACGAGGAAAAGACGCACGACGCGTGGCACGACGGCCTCTATCACACCGGCGACCTCGCGTGGCGGGATGAGGACGGCTTCTACTGGTACGTCGGCCGTGCGGACGATGTCATCAAGTCCTCCGGCTACCGCATCGGGCCTTTCGAGATCGAAAGTGTCATCATGGAACTGCCCTATGTGCTGGAATGCGGCGTATCCGCCGCCCCGGACGAGATCCGCGGGCAGGTGGTCAAGGCGAGCAACGTGCTGACGAAGGGGACAGAGGGGACAGAGGAACTCAAAAAAGAGATCCAGACCTATGTCAAGCAGCGCACCGCGCCGTACAAATATCCCCGCATGGTGGAGTTCAAGACCGAACTGCCCAAGACGACCAGCGGCAAGATCATCCGCCGTATGCTGTGAGGTGTACCGATGGAGATCAAGCGCGTCACCCTGTTTGCCGGGCATTACGGCAGCGGCAAGACGAACATAGCCGTCAACTGGGCGCTGTATCTGCGCTCGCTCGGCCATCCCGTCACCATTGCCGACCTGGATATCGTCAACCCCTATTTCCGCACCAAGGACAGCGCCGATGAACTGGCGGCGGCGGGCATCCGCCTCATCGCCTCGCCCTATGCCAATTCCAATGTGGATATCCCCGCCCTGCCCGGCGAGCTGTACGCCGTCACC
>JAZRVU010000087.1:0-23174 GCA_045599305.1 Acutalibacteraceae bacterium
TTTTAAGGAGGAATTGTTTATGGCGACCTGTGAAAAATGCGGCAAAGAGATCATGGAGGGCGAGACCCTTTGCGCGGAATGCGCAGCAAAACAGACGGCTCCCCAGTTTCAACCCGACCTGTCCGCCGTCCGCCCGGAACCGATTCAGCCGGCCCAATGGCAGGACTTCCATATTTCGCTGACGTGTGAGCAGCTTCCGGCTGAATTTCGCCCTTTGAGCGCCTGGGGGTATTTCGGCTATCAGATCCTGTTTGCCATCCCGCTGATCGGGTTCATTTTCCTGCTGGTGTTCGCACTGGGCGGCACCCGCAACGTGAACCTGCGCAGTTTTGCCCGCTCCTATTTCTGCGCGCTGCTGATCGCACTGATCCTGGTCGTGATCGCCGTGGTCGCCGTGATCGCTCTGGATCTGCAGATCCCCAACATTCAGGACCTGCTCGATCTCGCCGCCTGATCATATGCCAAACAGAGAAAACTGGACGGCACGAACCGCCGCTTTGATCGGTGAGGAGGCTGCGGCCTCCCTTGCCGGCAAGGCGGTGGCTGTTTTCGGGCTGGGCGGTGTCGGCTCCTATGTGGCCGAGGCACTGGCCCGCGCCGGCGTGGGCCGGCTCATACTGGTGGACGGCGACACGGTGGCCGACACCAACCGCAACCGTCAGCTGTGTGCCCTCACCTCCACGGTGGGGCAGCCGAAGGCGGAGGTGGTGGCCGCCCGTGTGCGGGATATCAATCCCGATTGCACGGTGCAGCCGCACACCCTTTTTTACCTGCCCGGCGAAAATGACGCGCTGATCGACGGGTGCGATTATGTGGCCGACGCGGTGGATACCGTGAAGGCCAAGGTGGGGCTGGCCATGGCCTGCGCCGCCCGGGGGATCCCCCTCATCAGCGCCATGGGCTGCGGCAACAAGCTGGACCCCATGGGCTTTCGGGTGGCGGATATCTCGAAAACGAAGGTGTGTCCCCTTTGCCGCGTGATGCGGCGGGAATTGAAGCTCTGCGGGATCGACCGGTTGAAGGTGGTCTATTCCGAGGAGGAGCCGCGTCTGCCGCAGGACACCGAGGATCGCCGCACACCGGCGAGCATCTCGTTCGTGCCGGGTGCGGCCGGACTGCTGCTGGCCGGGGAGATCATCAAAGACCTGACGGGGGTGCGCTGATATGCCGCGATTTTTCTTGGGATCGGTGGAGGGCGAGACCCTCACGGTGACGGGACAGGACGCGGTGCATATCCGCCGCGCGCTGCGTATGCCGGTGGGGGCGACCCTTACCGTCTGCGACGGCCGCGGTACCGACTGCACCTGTGTCATCCGTGAATTTTTGGGCGAGGACGTGGTGCTGGATGTGACCGGCCGCGCCCCCGCGGTGAGCGAGCCCTCCTGCGCCGTCACCCTGTATCAGGGGCTGCCCAAGGCTGACAAGATGGAGTGGATCATCCAGAAAGCGGTGGAACTCGGCGCGGTGCGGATCGTGCCGGTGCAGATGGCCCGGTCGGTGGCGGTCATCACCGATAAAAGCGCCAAAAAGGCCGCCCGCTGGCAGAAGATCGCCGACGAGGCCGCCGGCCAGAGCGGGCGCGGCCTGCTGCCGGTGGTGGAGGAGCCGATCACTTTTCGGGAGGCGGCGGCGCGTCTGAAAACGGAAAACGCCGTGGTCTGTTACGAGTGCGGCGGCGCACCGCTGGTGTCGCTGGCCGACAGGCAAACGACACAGGTGTCGCTGGTCATCGGGCCGGAGGGCGGCTTCGATTTGCGTGAGATCGCCCAACTGGAGGAAAACGGCGCCCGTCTGGCCACGCTGGGGCCCCGCATCCTGCGGTGCGAAACGGCGCCGGTGGCCGCGCTGGCGGTACTGATGGCCGTGACCGGAAACATGGAATAATAGGAACACGCCGTATCGGGCATCTGCCCGATACGGCGTGTTTTTTTCAAAGAACTTATTTTTGCTTGCAGACGAGGCAGACCCAGCCGCCGTGTTCCTCCCGGCGGCAGACGGCAAATCCGCAGCGTTCCAGCGCGGCCACGACTTCCGCCTCCCGCACGTCGATGATGCCGGAGACCACATAGGTGCCGCCCTCCTGCAGAAAAGCGGGCACGGCGGGGGAGAGGGCAATGATGGCGTCCGCTACGATGTTGGCGGCGACCACCTCATATCGCCCGGTCACCTTGTCGGCCAGGTCGCCCTCCACGATGGTGTAGCGCGGTTCGTCCATGCCGTTGAGCAGACCGTTTTCCCGTGCGGTCTTGACCGCGAGCGGGTCGATATCCACGCCGAAGGCACTTTGGGCGCCGAACAGCAGTGCGGCGATGGAGAGGATGCCGCTGCCGCAGCCGATGTCGAGAAAGCGGTCGCCGGGGCGCACCACCTGCTCCAGCGTCTGCAGTACCAGACGGGTGGTGTCGTGCCCGCCGGTGCCGAACGCCATGCCGGGGTCGATGTGCAGCACCGTGCGCCCGTCGGTGTTGTCGCTCTGCTCCCACGTGGGCAGGATCAGCAGACGTTCACCCACCGGCAGCGGCTTAAAATACTGCTTCCAGTTGTTCGCCCAGTCCGCCTCCCGTACGGTGCGGGTGGTGAGTTCGTTTTCGATGCCGCAGGCCGACAGCCGCTCCTGCAGGAAAGCCAGCGCCTCCGCAGGATTGACCTGTGGCTCCAGATAGACGTGGATGAGTGAGCGGGTGCGGTCGCGGGCGAGCAGTTCCTCGTCGATCAGGTCGATGTGGGCGATCTCACGCGCCCCCTCCTCCAGATCGCTGTAGTCTTCGATATACAAGCCGTAGGGCACCGTCATGCTGGCGATGTCGGCGGCACGGTCGGTGTCCGCCGTGGGAACGGCGATGGTCAGTTCAGTCCAGTTTTCCATGTCATTTCTCCAAGAATGCGTTGAATTTGCCGCAGTCGATGTCCGGCCGGGCATTCACATAGGCGGCGATCTTCTGCGCGATGACGCGGCAGCCGCCCGCCCGGTCGCTTTCGATGTTCAGCGGCAGCACCGGGTCGTGTACGCTCAGGCGCATCAGCAGCCAGCCGGCGCCGTCCGCCTCGCCGAAGGAGATACGCACCCCCTCGCGGCTGTCGTCGGCGATGCGCCACCCGTTTTCACGGGCGAGCGCCTCCAGGCCGTCCAACACCCGCTGACCGGCGGTGCGGAAATCCGCCGCCGTGATGGCGAACCGCAGTTCCACTCCCTCGGCCGGTTCGGGCAGTGCGGCGATGAGGTCAGCCAGCGTGCGGCCCTCCCGCTTGAGGCAGGCGGCCTTGATGATGAGACGGGTGACGAGATAGGCACCGTCGTCGAGGAAATAGTTTTCTTTCAGTGCGGCGTGGCCGGAGGTCTCGATCGCCAGCGGGGCTTCGCTGCCCTCGCCGCACAGGCGGATGGCCTCGTCGATCACGTTTTTGTAGCCGCGCTTGAATCGCCAGTGACGGCCGCCGAGATGCTGTTCGATGAACACCTTCAGCCCGTCGGAGGTGACCGAGTCGGTCACAATGGTGCCGCCGGGGCAGTTTTCCAGCGCCACGCAGGCCGCCAGAGCGATCAGACGGTTGCGGTTGATCTCGCGGCCGGCGGCGTCCACCAGACCGGCGCGATCCACATCGGTGTCGAAGATGACGCCCAGATCGGCGCCCGCCGCCACGGTGGCGGCGCAGACCGATGCCATGGCATCGGGATTTTCGGGGTTGGGGATGTGGTTGGGGAAGGTGCCGTCCGGGTCAAGGAACTGGCTGCCGGACACGTCCGCGCCCAGCGGCGCCAGTACCTCGGCGGCATAGAAGCCGCCCACGCCGTTGCCCGCGTCCACCACGATGTGAAAACCGGCCAGCGGCTGCGGGTCACCCACGCCGTCCACGATCTTCTGCCGCAGGTCGGCGGCGTAGTCTTTCATAAAGTCGACCGCGATCACACGGCCGGGCACCGTGGCCTCGGCGGCACCGCCTGCGGCGGCCAGCTCCAGCACGGCGGTGATGTCACGCCCCTCCAGTCCGCCGGTGGGGCGGAAGAATTTCAGCCCGTTGCGGTGCCACGGGTGGTGGCTGGCGGTGATCTGGACGGCGCCGTCACAGGGGGCACCGTCCACCACCGGCTTCACGGTGGTCATGAACATGGCGGGGGTGGAGGCCATGCCGCAGTCCGCCACCGTCACACCGGCGGCAGTCAGCGCACGCACCACGGCGTCACGCATACGCGGGCCGGAGACGCGGCTGTCACGCCCCACGGACAGGGTGAGCGACGTCACCGGTCGGCCGCATTGCGCGGCCAGCCAGCAGGCAAAGCCGCCGGCCATCCGCTCTACGACCTCGTCGGTCAGGTCGAGCGGCTCGCCGGCCACACCGTCGGCCGCCACGCCGCGGATGTCGGTACCGCTTTTGAAATGGCTCCAGAAAGTATCGGACATAGGTATCGTTCCTTTCGGATAATATTACCTTTATATTATAGGCGGTTTTTCCGTGCTTTTCAAGCCTTTTCCGAGGGATTTCACCCCGCTTCTGTCAATGTGTTGAAAACGGCCGAAAAAACTTTGTCAAAAACGCTGAATTGCATAGACAACACAGCCGTGATATACTATGATCGTATACTTGTGGGATGAGGTGAGCGGATGAAACGGGTCATGGCGTGTCTGGCCGCGGTGTGCCTGCTGCTGACGGCTTGCGGTTGTCAGCGGGCGGCAGATCCACCGGCTCCTGTCGTGCCGGCGGTGGAATATATCACTCCCGTGGCGCGGGAAAACGCCATCGATCCGGTGAGCGGCCGCGCCGGCAGACCGATCGCCAACGGCGATATGCCCTGGCCCGAGACGGAGGAGGAGACCTCGCTCGGCTATTTCCTGCTGTCGGCCGTGACCAATCCCGACCTGCCCTTCAGCCTGCTGTGCGCGCTGGGGGAGGGGGAGATCACCGGCCTCTTCCCGGACGGCACCGACCTGTCGGCCGTGGTGGCGGAATTCGCCTACACCGGCGCCGAGGTGCGGTATAACGGCGAGCCGGCGGTTTCGGGCGTCACGGTGTTCGACTTCACGAAAAGCGGCACCCTCACGCTGGTGGAGACCGACGGTACCGCGCACGATCTCACACTGGATGTGCAGACGCTCTACACCGGCCTGCCCGCGGTGGCGGTCACGGTCAATAACCTCTCCGCCATCTCCAGCCGCGAGATCTTTTACGAGGCGGACTTTTATGTCGGCGGCGGCGACCCCCGCGTGTGCGGCTATGCCGCCGAGACACCGAACAAGCTGACCTGTCAGGTGCGCGGCCGCGGCAATTCCTCGTGGGGGCACCCCAAAAAGGGCTATTCCGTCAATCTCGATACCGCCGCCCCGATGCTGGATATGCCCTCGGCACGCAAGTGGGCGCTCGTCTCGAATTACGAGGACAAATCGCTGATGCGCAACTGTGTGGCGCAGTATCTGTCCGATAAACTGGGGCTGGATGCCCGCCTGTCGGTGCGGCCGGTGGATCTGTGGTATAACGGCCAGTACTGGGGCACCTATGACCTGTGCGAGCGGGTCAGCGTGCATGAGGCGCGCGTCCCCATCACCGAGCAGGAGAGCGTGTCCGGTCTGGCGCCCGCCGATGTGGCCTACATCTTCGAATTCGACGGCCATGTCAATGAGGTGAGCGACAAAGAGAAAGCCATGTGGCAGAAAATCGGCAGCCACGCGTATTTCGACCCGATCACCGGCGAGGTGTTCATGCAGATCGCGCTGGCCAAAAAGTGGCTCACCATCCGCACCCCCTCGGCCGATCAGGTGACCGCGGAGATGGCGGACTATGTATGGAACTATGTTGCCGAGGCCTGTATGGCACTGGTGCATGAGGACTGGGAGGAGATCAACGAATATCTCGACGTGCGCTCCTTCGTAAAATGGTATATGGTGGAGGAACTGATGAACAACACCGATTCCTCCTTCCACTCCAGCGTCATCATGTACCGGGATGTCGGCGGCAAGCTGACGCTCGGCCCGCCGTGGGATTTCGACCGCTCCTCCGGCAACTGCGATTACTGGAACACGGAGGACGCTGTGGACTCCCTCTATAAGAGCTCGTCCGCGTGGTTCAAGTATATCTTTGCCTGTGACGAGGGGCGCGCCATGCTCAAGGAGGAATGGGAGAACTTTTCGCCGGCGGCCGCGGGCGTGGGCGAACTGATCGACGCTTTCCAAAAGCAGTTGACCCTTTCGCAGAAGTACAATTTCGACAGATGGCCCATCCTCTATCAGTCGGTGGGAGCAGAGCCGAAAAACGTGGTGCGCGCCCACACCTTTGAAGATCAGGTGAAGCTGCTGCGCACCTATCTCACCCGGCGCTACGGCAGCATGGACAGACGTATCCAACGGCTGAAATAAGGTATAAACAATTTTACATATACATTGGAAAGGAAGATCTGTATGAAGAAAAAGTTGTGCTGGCTGCTCACGGCGGCCATGGTCCTGACGATGTTCCTGCCGCTGACGGCGGCCGGCGTGTCGGCAGCCCGCCTGTGGGGCGATGTGGACGGCAGCGGTACGGTGGATTCCACCGATGCCCGTCTCATCCTGCAGTATTACGCCAAAAAGATCGGGAGCAGTGAACTGGATCTGGAACTGGCCGATGTGGACGCCAGCGGCAGTGTCGATTCCACCGATGCCCGTCTCATCCTGCAATATTACGCCAAAAAGATCGACGGTTTCACTGTCGGCACCGAGGTCATCGAGGCGATCTCCCCGATGGCGGCCGAGGCCGGCGGGAGTTTTGCCGCTCTGGAGGATATTGCCGCGCAGCCCGTCAATGAGGTGAACGGCTTCGGCTATTTCGCGCTGACCACCGAACTCAACGAGGGCCTGCCTTTCAATGTGGCCTGCTGCGTGAGCGATAATGCCATCACCGCGGTGGTGCCCGCCGGACTGGACCTGTCCGCCATCATCCCCACCTTCTCCTTCACCGGCACCGAGGTGTATGCCGGCAGCACGCTGGTGGCCTCCGGTGTGACGGCGCTGGATCTGACCGACAGCGTCACCCTGACGGCGAAAACGGATAGCGGCTCCCACGATGTCACGGTGACGGTGCAGCCGCTGGATACCGGCCTGCCTTCCATGGCCGTGACGCTGGAAAACTATGCCGGTGCCGATTCCATCGACCATGACATCTATTCCAAAGCCACCTTCTATCTGGGCGGCGGCGACCCGACTGTCTGTGACTACGCGGCCGAGACCCCGCAGTTGGTCACCGGCACCATCAAGGGCCGCGGCAACTCCAGTTGGCTGCTCGACGACAAGAAGAGCTACACCGTGAAGCTGGACGAAAAGGCCAAGCTGCTCGATTTGAGCAATTCCCGCAACTGGGCGCTCGTGGCCAACTTCGAAGACAAGTCGCTGCTGCGCAACGTCATCGCCGAATACTTCGCCGAAGCGGCGGGCATCCCCTATGTGATGCATCACCGTCCGGTGGATATGTGGATCGACGGTCAGTACTGGGGTACCTATAATCTCGCCGAAAAGATCGAGATCGAGGGCGAGCGCGTGGATATCACCGATATCGAGATCCCCGAGGGTCAGGAAAAGAGCGACCAGAAGGCGGATGAGGTCGGCTATCTGCTCGAATTCGACGCCCACGTGATGGAAGCCAACGCCGGCGGCCGCAACGTGACGGTACTCGACCAGAACCAGTGGGAATCCTACGGCTGGACCCGCTATGAGTACACCTACACCAGCGCCAGTTCCGGCAACGAGAAGAGCGGCGTGGTCTATTATAACCCCGCCACCGACGAGACCTTCTTCCAGCTGGCTCACTGCAACGGCAAGTGGGCCACCATCAAGAAGCCCTCCACCAAGGATCTGACCGATGAGATGCGGCACTACATCTACAGCAAGGTGATGTATCTCGACTCCGCGCTGAACAACTATCAGAACAATCCCGAAAAGGCGCTGAGCCTCATCGACGTCGACTCCTTCGTTTCGTGGGTGCTGGTGGAGGATCTGATGGACAACACCGACGCCTCCTTCCACTCCAGTGTGTATATGTCGGTCGATGCGGGCGGCAAGTTCGTGATGGGCCCCGCGTGGGACTTCGACCGCTCCGCCGGTAACTGCGAATACTGGAACAACTCGGCCGGCAGCCTCAGCAACACCGCGTGGTTCAAGTATATTCTGGGCACCGAAGCCGGCCGCCTGGCCTATAAAGCCGCCTGGCAGCGTTTTGAAGAGAACGCCGGCGACTGGAGCGCCTATCTGAATGAGTATGCCGACAAGCTGACCCCCTCCGCGACCTACAACTTCGAGAGATGGCAGATCCTCGATAAGCAGATCTACCCGAACCCGGCCAGCCTTTCCTCCACCGAATTCTATCAGCGGTACAGCACGCAGGTCATGTTCCTCGATGCGTGGCTGCAGCGCCGCTTCTCCAACCTGAAGCTCTATGTGACCATGAGATGATGTGAGAGTGCCCCCCGCCGTTTGGCGGGGGGCATTTGGTCGTTTTGACGGTCCGTCGCAGGGCATTTTGACGGGGAAATCGTCCGGGTTTCGTCATAATGTGCAAAAGAGCCGGGGAAATTTTTGCAAAAGCGGGGTAAAAATTCCTCTTTCGTCAAAAAATGTCAGCCCCGTTTGGGCAAAACGAATAATTTGCCGCAAAATTTTCGAACTTTATATGGCCAAAACAGTTGACAGAGTGCAATTGTTATGCTATATTTATCTTGTTATCCTGTAATCTGGCTCATCATCTTGACGAAAGTCTGTTCGACTTTCGCCCGGGAATTTGCCGTTTCTGACAAATCCGTCCGTGCCGCCCATTGGCGAAAACGGCGGGGATGGGCGATTTTACCAATTCTATGGAGGGACACATTATGAGCGTTTGGAACCAAGGCAAAGCCGTTCGCAGATTGCTGGCCGTGCTGCTGGCAATGGCGCTGCTCTGCTCTGCTGCCGTCGTGCCGGTCATGGCCGAAGAGGCAGAGGGGGAGTCGGACGAGACGTTGTCGATGACGGCCGAGCCGGAAAGCGAAGGCGACGAGCAGGGTGAAGAGGATCCCGAGCAGGCTCCCGAAGAGCCGGCGGAGACTCCCGAAGAGCCGGCGGAGGCCACCCCGGTGGATCCGGCTGCCGATGCCGTGCCGTATGACGACTATCTGGCGAAATTCCCCACTGCGAAGCCCGCTGCACAGGAGATCGTCCTGCGCGCGGCCGACGAAGGGGTCTATGATATCAGCAAGATGGACGGCGCTTCCGTTATTACCGCTGCCAACGACGAGGGCGGCGTGATGGATGCTGCCCATGACAAGGCTTTGCTGCTGCCCGAATCCGGTACGGTCACTTTCACCTTCGAAGTGGCCGAAGCCGGCCTTTACAGCCTGCGTGCGGAGTACAACGGCTATAATGAAGAGGTCAGCAAGGAAAGTTCCATCGAGCGCCGCCTGCTCATTGACGGCGTGGTGCCCTATAACGAAGCCGAATATGTGTCTCTTTCCCGTAAATTCCGCGATGTTTACCGTGTGGATGAAAACGGCGAACGTCTGCACGACGTGAACGGCAACGATATCCGTCCCGGCCAGGAGGAAGTGTTCGACTGGCTCGTGCAGGACATCTACGATGTGGAAGGCTATTGCGAGAAGCCTCTGCAGTTCTATTTCACGCCCGGCACCCACACCATCGGGCTGGAGTCCCAGCGCGAGGCGGTGCTGCTCTATTCCATCACCCTTTTTGGGCTGACGGACGTTCCCTCCTACGCCGAGGTGAAAGCCTCCTACGGCAGCAAGGGCTATAAGCCCGCCAACGGCGAGATCACCTATATCCAGGCGGAAGATTCGGTATTCAAGTCCGAAAAATCCAACTACCCGCTGGCTGACCGTTCCTCCGCGGCCACTCAGCCGCAGGATGCGTTCTGCACGCTGCTCAACTACATCGGCGGCGAAAAATGGCAGAACAACGGCAGTTGGGTCGAATGGCAGACCGAAGTGAAGGAGAGCGGTCTTTACAAGATCGCCCTGCGCTTCCGTCAGGACATCTATTCCGGTGTCAAGATCTCCCGTAAGCTCACCATCAACGGTGAGGTGCCTTTTGCCGAGGCCGAAGCGCTCACATTCGATTATAAAAACGCCTGGGATGTCGTGACGCTCGGGAATGAGGAAGAGGATTACTATTTCTATTTCGAGGCCGGTCAGACCTATACGCTGCGTATGCAGGTGGTGCTGGGCGAGATGGGCGACCTGCTCAACCGCGTGACCAACGTGCTGACCGCGCTGAACGCGGATTACCGTACGATCCTGATGATCACCGGTTCCTCGCCGGATAAATACCGCAGCTACGGTTTTGACGAACTGATCCCGGATACCCTCGATGACATGAAGAAGCAGGCGGAAGAGATCGAGGCCATCGTGGACGAGATGATCGCGCTGACCGGTGAGACCGGTGAACGTACCGCCACCCTGACCAAACTGGCCGTCGTGCTGCGTCAGATGACGGATAAGCCCATCGTGATCGCGGCCAAATTCTCCATGTTCAAGGATGATATTTCCTCGCTCGGTACCTGGATCCTCGAGTCGGCCTATCAGCCCATGAAGCTCGACTACATAGCACTGGTGCCGGATAATCAGAAGACGCCGAAGGCGGGCGCGGGCTTCTTCAAGGAGCTGGCCTACGGTCTGCGGTTCTTCATCTCCTCCTTCGTGATCGACTATCAGTCGGTTGGTACCACCACCACGAACGAGAATACCACCAGCAACATCACCGTGTGGGTGACGACCGGCCGTGACCAGTCGAACATCATCCGCAACCTGATCGATACCTCCTTCACGCCGGAGTACAACATCGGCGTGAACCTGCAGCTGGTCTCGGGCGCCGCCGTGCTGCCCTGCGTGCTGGCCGGCAAGGGCCCGGATATCTGCGTCGGCGTCGCCAGCGGTGACCCGGTCAACTACGCCATCCGTGACGCCGTCTATGCGCTGAACGAATTCGACGGATTCAAAGAGACGACCGAACGGTTCCATCCCAGTTCTCTGGTGCACTACACCTTCAACGGCAAGACCTACGCCCTGCCGGAGACGCAGTCCTTCTGCATGATGTTCGTGCGCACCGATATCTTTAATGAACTCGGCCTCTCCATCCCCAAGACATGGGAGGATCTGGAACTGCTGATCCCCGAGCTGCAGAAGCGCAATATGGCCATCGGTCTGGGTCATGACCTGAACGCCCTGCTCATGTTCATGTACCAGCGCGATGAGCCGCTGTATCTGCCGGATGCGAATGGCGTGGAAGGCGCAGTCGCCAACCTCGACTCCTCCACGGCGGTGCTCTCCTTCACCCAGCTGTGCGAATACTTCACCCTCTACGGTTTCCCGACCGATTTCAATGCGGCCAACCGTTTCCGTTCCGGCGAGATGCCGCTGCTGATCGCGGACTACGGCCTGTATAACGAGTTGAGCCTGTTCGCTCCGGAGATCCGCGGCGACTGGGCGATGTGCCAGATCCCCGGCACCGAGCGTGAGGACGGCACCATCAATCAGGCGGAAGCCTCCGGCGGCACGGCCGTGTCCATGTTCCGCGGCTGCAAGGATCAGGATGCCGCGTGGCAGTTCATGCAGTGGTGGACCAGTGCGGACACCATGCTCCGCTACGGTAACGAGATGGAGACGGCCATGAACGGCTCCGCCCGTCAGGCTGTGGCCAACATGGAAGCACTGAGCAATATGTCCTGGACGATCACGGATTTGGATAACATCATGGAGCAGTGGGAGCACATTGTCGGTACCCCCGAAGTGCCCGGCAGCTACTACACCGGCCGTGTGCTGG
This sequence comes from Acutalibacteraceae bacterium, assembly GCA_045599305.1. Taxonomy (GTDB): domain Bacteria; phylum Bacillota; class Clostridia; order Oscillospirales; family Acutalibacteraceae; genus SIG588. The sequence continues at coordinate 11,766 of JAZRVU010000087.1, forward strand.
GCTTTGCCTTCAGTGAAGCGTATAACAACAGCACCGATCCCGGCGATGCGCTGCAGCAGTACATCGAATCCCTGAACGCTGAGCTGACTCGTAAGAGAAGCGAGTTCGGTCTTTGATAAAAGAGGAGGTTAGCCGATATGTCACAAGAGGCAGCGACCGTTGCGGCAAGAGAGATACAGATCCGCAAGAAGCCTTTGGGCAAGCGCATCAAAGAGGGCGGCATTTCCTACGTCTTCGTGATGCCCTACTTCATTCTGTTCTTCGTCTTCACCGTGTTCCCCGTGGTGATCTCCATTCTGCTGGGCTTCACCGAATTCAACATGCTGAACTTCCCGAAATTCATCGGGATGGACAACTATGTCCGTATGTTCCTGGATGACGAGGTGTTCGTCCTCGCCATCCGCAACACCTTCCTGCTGGCCGTGATCACCGGCCCTGTCAGCTACGGCCTAAGCTTCCTGCTGGCATGGCTCATCAACGACCTGCGCCCGTGGCTGCGTTCCATCGTGACGGTCATCTTCTATGCGCCGTCTCTGGTCGGTAACGTCATGTTCATCTGGACGATCATCTTCTCGAACGATGCTTACGGCTATGCGAATGCGTGGCTGATCGAGCTCGGTCTGATCGATGGGCCGATCCGTTGGTTCTACAACACCTCGTACATGATGCCGCTGGTCATCGTCGTGCTGCTGTGGTCTTCGCTGGGCACCAGCTTCCTGGCGTTCATCGCCGGTCTGCAGAACATCAGCCGTTCCTACTACGAGGCGGGCGCCATCGACGGTATCAAGAACCGCTGGCAGGAACTGTGGTTCATCACTCTGCCCTGCATGCGGCCTATGCTGCTGTTCGGCGCGGTCATGACCATTTCCTCCTCCTTCGGTATCGGTGCCAACCTGACCGGTCTGGTCGGCTTCCCCTCCACCGATTACGCGACGCACACCATCGTCAACCATATGCAGGACTACGGCGGCCAGCGCTATGAAATGGGCTATGCCTCGGCGATCGCCACCGTGCTGTTCATCACCATGATCATCACCAACAGTGTCATCAAGAAACTGCTGGCGAAGGTCGGTGAATAAGGGAGAGGGGTGTGTGAAAATGGCAAGAAAACCCGCAAAACGGACCCGACAGCTCAACCGCTCCACTGCCGGCAACGTCGGCGTCATCATCGTCCTTTCCCTTTTTGGTGCGTTCATGCTGCTGCCGATGATCTACTCGATCTCCCAGTCGCTCAAACCGATGGACGAACTGTTCGTCTTCCCGCCGCGCTTCTTCGTGCGCAACCCCACTTTGAAGAGCTTCCGTGATCTGTTCCGCTTGATCGGCGACCAGACGGTGCCCTTCTCCCGTTACATTTTCAATACCGTGATGATCTCCGTGATCGGCACCGTCGGTCACGTGATCGTGGCCTCCATGGCCGCTTACGCGTTTGCCAAGCAGAAGTTCCCCGGCTCCGGCTGGATGTTCCAGCTGATCGTGCTGGCGCTGCTCTTCAACACCACGGTGCTGACGATCCCCAGCTTCATGGTCTTCACCTGGCTGAACCTGCTGGATAACCCGCTGGTGCTCATCCTGCCTGCATGGGCAGGGACCTTGGGTCTGTACTTGATGAAACAGAATATGGAGTCCATTCAGGATTCCGTGCTGGAAGCCGCCCGTATCGACGGCGCCGGCGAGTTCCGCATCTTCTTCGGCATCGTGATGCCCAGCGTGAAGCCGGCATGGCTGACGCTGATCGTGCTGTGCTTCAGCGGCTTGTGGAACATCGGCTCGGTCAACACGATCTACAGTGAAAACTGGAAGACCCTGAACTACGCCATGGGCCAGATTCTGGCCGGCGGTATCGCCCGAAGCAATGCGGGCGCCGCAGCCAGCGTGGTCATGATGATCGTGCCTATCGCCGTGTTCATATTCACTCAGAGCAACGTGGTGGAAACGATGGGTTCCTCCGGTATGAAGGAGTAAGGTGATGAAGGTGACACAGAGTTTGAAAAAGGCTGCCAAACGGGGACTCGTCGTCGCCGTGGCCGTGATGATGCTGCTGTCCTTTGACTTCAGCACCGCCGCCTCCACGTTCGTCCCCTACAGTACCTATACCTATGACTTTGACGGCAACGCCATGGAAAGCCCCCACGCCTATGTGGCGGCGGAGTGCATGACCAACGTGGATATGCAGATGACCTCCGGCGACTCGATGAAAAATCCGAGCGATATGTTCATCGGGCCGGACGGCACCATCTATATTGCCGATACCGGCAACAGCCGTATCCTGTTTTTCAGCCCCGAGCTGAAATACCTCGGCTATCTGGACAAATTCTATAACGAGGACGCCATCCTCCCGTATGTGCAGGAGAAGCTGGCGACCGAAAAGGAAGAGGCCGAGAAGAAATTCGAACGCCGCCTGAAGAACCTGGCGGAGGACGAGGAAGATCCGCAGGTCTACAAGTTCTCGTTCGAGCAGCTCAATGAGATCGAAAAGGCCATGGCGATCTACGGCCAGAGCAACGGCAACGCGGGCTATTCCGTGGAAGAGGGCGAGGCCGCGTATAAAGCGCTGATCGCCGGCTACACCGATGTGACCATGCCGCCCTACAATGTGATGGTGGAAAAATTCCTCGAGTATGTCTACCCGGTCACCTACTGTTACGACGGTCTGGCCGACGAATATGTGGACAGCGAGCCGTATGACGATCCGGAGACCCGCCGCTGCTTCACCTATTATGATTACATTCTGAAGAGCACCGCGGACGACCCCAGCAGCGATACCTTCTACGAGCCCGAAGGTGTGTTCGTGGATGAGAACGGTATCCTCTATGTGGCGGATACCGGCAAGGGCCGCGTGGTCAAGTTCGAGCACTACTTCAGCGAAGGCGAAGATCCGGAAAGCTGCTGGGGCGTGGGTAACTTCATGTACCTCGACAGCTTCTACAAGCCGGATTCCTCCATTCTGGACGAGGCGCTGGAATTCCGCCCGATGAATCTGGTAGTCGACAGTGCCGGCCGCATTTATGTGAATGTCAAGAACGTCAACTCCGGTATCATGCAGCTCTCCGCCAACGGCGAGTTCATGGGTTACTACGGCGCTCAGAAGGTGAGCAGCAGCGTGTTCCAGTGGTTCACGCAGCTGTTCCAGTCGGATGAGCAGCGCGCCCGCACCGTGCGTATCGTCCCGCGTGTGTACAACAACATCGCGATCGACTACAAGAACTTCGTGTGGGTGACCGCCAACTCGATGGATACCGCCGACCTGTTCGGCTATCTCTCCAGCGGTTCCTCCAGCACCGCGCCGATCAAGCGTCTGAACCCGAGCGGCAACGACGTGCTGGTGCGCAACGGCATCTGGGCGCCCGGCGGCGACGTGGTGGAGAAGGTCAACGACGTGTCCTCCATCATCGATGTGGCCATCAAGGGCGACACCGGTATTTACACACTGGCGGACGATGTCCGCAACAAGCTCTTTACGTATGATTCCGAGGGTAACCTGCTCTACGCCTTCGGCGGCAGCGGTACCCAGCTCGGTCTGTTCAAACTGATCGGCGCGGTGGCCTATCAGGGCACCGATATGCTGGTGCTGGATAAGTCGCAGGGCAGCATTTCCCGCTTCAAGCAGACGGAATATGCGACCATGATCGAAACGGCGCTGACCGCCGATGCCGAACGCGAATATGAGCGTTCGGAGGAAGCCTGGAAACAGGTGCAGAAACTCAACTCCAACCTCGACCTGGCTTACATCGGTCTTGCCAAGTGCTACCTGCACCGTGCGGCACAGGCCGACACCGCCGAGGCCAAGGAACTGTACCAGAAGGCGATGGAGTATTACAAGCTCGCCCGTAACACGCAGGGCTACTCCAAGGCCTATAAAGAGTACCGTTCGCTGTATGTGCGCGATCACCTGCTGCTGGTGCTGGTCGTCATCATCGCCATCTGCGTGCTCATCTACTTTGCGGTGCGCGCGCTGAACAAGCAGAATGCCAAGCTGCACATCACCGGTACACCGACCACGCTGAAAGAGGAACTCTGTTACAGCTGGCGGGCCATCTTCCACCCGATCAACGGCTTCTGGGAGATCAAGCGTGAGAAACGCGGCTCCATGCGTGCGGCGTGGATCCTGCTGGCGCTTGCCGTGGTGGCCTTCTGCTTCCAGTCCACCGGTACCGCGTATCTGTTCAACAACGTGGCGGCCGAGGAGATCAGCCTTGTGCAGCAGGCGGCCAACGTGCTGCTGCCGGTGCTGCTGTGGGTGCTGGCCAGCTGGGCTTTCACCACGCTGATGAGCGGCGAGGGCAGCATGAAGGATATCTTCATCGCCCTGTGCTACGGCCTCGTGCCCATGATCATCCTGCTCATCCCGGTGACGATCGCCAGTAACTTCTGCTCACTGGATGAGGGGCCGTTCCTCACCTTCTTCACCTCCCTGGCCTATGGCTGGATGGGTCTGCTGGTCGTGTTCGGCTCCATGGTGGTGCAGGATTACACCTTCAGCAAGAACCTGCTCACCGTTATCCTTTCGCTGCTGGGTATGGCAGCCATCATGTTCATCGTACTGCTCCTGATCTCGCTGACCGGCAAGATGTTCGGTTTCCTGGCGACCCTGTATCAGGAAGTGGCCTATCGTCTGTAAGGAGGTATGAAAGCAATGAAACTGAGACGTATCCTTTCGCTGCTGCTCGTTGTTGTTTTTATACTCCTGAGCTTCAGCACCATCCTCGTCTATGCCGAGGATGAAGATGCCTCTGCTCCGGCCACCGCCGAAAGCCCCGAGGGCGAAGAAGGCACCGAAGGCGGAGAGGGCACCGATGGCGAAGACGAAGTCGTGGAGCCCTTCGAACTGGACGGCGTGATGATGTATCCCGCCGCCTCGATGACGCTGGTCGACCCGGCGATCGAGGATAACGAACTGGTGCTGGGCGCGGCTGCCAATGCCGCCTCCGGCCGCGGCGTTTCGGTGTTCACCGTCGAGGCAAAGCCGCTGTTCGCCGTGGAGTCTGCCAACCTTGTCGGTGTGTGCACCTACTCCTCCGAAGAGCGCAGTATGTCGCTGCTGGAATCCTATTCCAGCGAGACCCAGTACGCGTACTATTCCATGGAAAAGAACAACCTCGGTGAGGACCGGGTGGGCGAGACGCTGTACGTCCTGCTCGTCTCCCAGATCGCCGAGGCGGACATCGCCGCACTGCCGGATATGGACCCGCCGACGCGCCTCCAGTGGAAGATCGACAACCGCGGCCTGTTCGAGTCTCCCGAGCAGCGCGTTCGCGCCATGACCAAGTATTTCGAGGACAGCGACGTCATCCTCTATGCGGATGACGAACTGGCCGAGATCGCGGTCTACAAGAAAGCGGAAAACCAGTACTATTTCTCCTCGCCCTATGACTATCGCCGTGTCGGCGGTATCAGCAGTGCCGATGTGAAAAAGAAACTGGCCTCGCTGGTGGAACTGAAGTATTACGACAACTCCGCCAAACTGAAGGAAGTCTACTCCTATTCCGACGCCGTGGAGAAGACCGAATACGCCGACCCGGATGATCCCGATTCGTTCGATAACATCCAGTTCACGGCCGAAGCGATCGACAACGGCGTGCGCTTCAATCTCGAGATCGGTACCAAGAGCGTGGATACGCTGCTGCCCTATGCGGCCGAGGCGGAAAACTTCAAGACCAAGGTGCTCGATCCCGTGGATGAACTGGCGGCGCAGGAAAACGAGACGGCCAAGTTGGCCAAGCGTAAGCTGAATGCCTACTACCGCTTCTACTCCTATGCCGACCTGACCCCCTCCATGCAGAGATCGCTGATCGCCAACTATCCCGGCCTCAAGAATCACGATTTCTACATCCTGCGTTCCGGCGTCATGAACCGTGAGAAGGCGTTCCTCTCCGATTTCATCAAGATCTCCGGCCTGTACACCTGGGCGGATTACAATAACGACCTGGAGATCTCCGGTTATGTGCCGGAGGACGTGGCGCTGGCCTGCTTCGATGTGAAGATCGATTTCACGATCGAAGACGGTGATCTGGTGGTGGATATGCCCACCGACAATATCACCTACGATACCCAGAACTTCACCCTCGCCGAAGTGACGCTGATGCACTATTTCGGCTGCGGCAAATACGATCAGGACGGCTTCGTGCTGATCCCCGACGGCAGCGGCTGCGTCATCAAGTTCAACAACGACGGCAACAAGAACGAGAACATCGGCCAGACCGTGTACGGCGATGACTATTCGCTTTCCACCGTCACCCGCTATGTCAAACTGTCCCAGACCTCCTATATGCCGGTCTACGGTTTGAAGGCGGATAAGCAGGGCTATGTGGCCATTCTGGAAAAGGGCGATGCACTGGCCAAGATCAGCACCGATGCCGGCGGCACCGGTAAGCCGAGCCCCTATGAGTCGGTCTACACCACCTTCACCTACAAAACGGTGCAGGCCATCAGTTATGCCGACGGCAGCAAGGCGGACGGCTCCTTCACCTATTTCAACAAGAACGCCTACACCGGCGGCTTCAGGATGCGTTTCGTGATGCTCAGCGGCAAGAAGAATGAGATCACCTACGTGGACATGGCCAAGGCCTACCGCCAGTATCTGGTGGATCACGATAAGCTGACCGAAAAGGTGAACACCGCCAACAGCAATGTGCCGGTGGTGCTGGAAACGCTCGGTCTGATCGATAAGAAGACCTCCTTCTACGGCATCATCTACGACAAGAAGATCCCCATGACCACCTTCTCCGATGCCCAGTCCATGCTGGATGAGCTGATCGAAGGCGGCGTGAAGAACGTCTCGCTGCGGTACCGCGGCTGGATGAACGGCGGCCTCAACTACAGCGTGCCCTCCAAGCTCTCCATCGAGAGCAAGCTGGGCGGCAAGTCCGGGTTCACCGCGCTCACCTCCTACATGGCGGATCACCAGTTCGATCTCTTCCCCGAGGTCGACTTCTGCGTCGTGCGCCGTGACGGCGTGCTGGACGGTTACAACACCACCTCGGATGCGCCGAAGATGACCGACCGTACCACTGTGACCATGACGCCCCGCAACGAGCTGGATAACGTCATGGAGATCAAAAAGAGCTATTTCGCCATCTCCCCGGCGGTGACCGGCAAGTATTTCAAGTCTTTCTTCGGAAAGTACACGAAATTCAACAACAACGCCATCAGCCTCGGCACGGTGGGCGATATGCTCTACTCCGATTTCAGCAACAAGAAGAATGCCACCAACCGTCAGCAGGCGGTCGACATCCTCTCGAAGAATGTCGCCGATTATGTGAACGGTAAAGGGATCAACTCGGTGATGGTGGAGGGCGGCAACGCCTACACCTACGGCTATGCCACCGACATCGTGGATATCCCGCTGTGTGACAGCAACAGCTTCCAGGCGGACTACGCCGTGCCCTTCATGCAGATCGTGCTGCACGGCCATATCCGCTATTCCGGCACCGCATTGAACCTTTCGGACGATATCACCGATACCATCCTGAAGAGTGCGGAATACGGCGCCAACCTGCACTTCACGCTCAGCATGAAGAATACGCGTGAACTGAAGGAAACGGTTTATTCCAACTATTACACCATTGATTTCGATACCTGGAAGAGCGACGTGACCACGCTGTACGCCAAGTTCAACGACGTGTTTGCCACGCTGCAGGATCAGGAGATCGAAGACCATACGGAGAGCAAGGATGCGGCCGGTGTGTTCATCACCACCTACGCCAACGGCACCCGCGTCGCCGTGAACTACAATACGACCGATGTAACGGTGGAAGGCAAGACCATTGCGGCACAGGACTTCGCCGTCCTGTGACCGCCGTTACTGGCGATATAATGAGAATGATGGGGTTGGAATTATGAGTACTGCCGAAAACAATCTGAAAGTCAAAGCCCGGCGGCGCATATCGCTGGAATCGCGGAAAGAGCGGACCTACTGGATCTTTCTCGTCCCGTTCCTGGTCGGTTTCGTGGTGCTGTTCGCCGGCATCTATCTCGACTCTCTGGTGTACAGTTTCTGCGAGATCACGCTGAACGGTGCACAGGGTTTCACCAAGGAATTTGTTGGCTTTGCCAACTATAAGGCTGCTTTGGTGGAGGATGCCAACTATGTGAACTATATCACCTCCTCCATCACCAGCATGATCCCCGACGTGCTGATGATCACCTTCTACAGCCTGTTCGTCGCCGTGTTGCTCAACCGCGACATCAAGGGGCGCACCGTGTTCCGTGCGATCTTCTTCATCCCGGTCATCCTGGCCACCGGCTTCATGACCAAGGCGGATATGACCAACCTGGTCGCGTCCAACACCTGGTCTTCGCTGGGTGAGACGGCTACCGCCTCCGGCACTGTGGCCAACGGCCTGTTCGATGCCCTGGATATTCAGGAATACCTGATGAACCTGAGCTTCTCTCCCGCGCTGTCCCGCTATGTGGTCAGCGCTGTCACCAGCATCTTCGATATCGTGAACAACTCCGGTGTGCAGATGATGATCTTCCTTGCCGGTCTGCAGTCCATCTCTCCCTCGATCTACGAGGCGGCGGATATCGACGGCGCCTCCGGTTGGGAGACCTTCTGGCTGGTCACCTTCCCGATGATCAGCCCCTACATCCTGGTCAATGTGTTCTACACCATCGTGGACTCGTTCACCCGCAGCGATAACCAGATCATGCGTCTGGTGCAGGAGCAGAGCTTCAAGTCCAATGCCATGGGCATCGGCGCCGCAATGGCGTGGTTCTACTTCCTGGTCGTGCTGATCTGCATCGGCATCATTCTGGCGGCCATCAGCAGTTACATCTACTATCAACAAAGAGATTAAGGAGGGATGAAGCATGAGCGAACTGGTTAAAGCGGCCAAAGCGCCGAAAGAAAAAGAACGCAAGTTCAAAAAGACGCGTACGCCTCTGCGCGAGCGTCTGACCAAGACGAACATCACCAAGGTACTTGCCCGCATCTTCATCTACCTTCTGCTGATCGAGATCTCCTTCATCATCATCTACCCGCTGATGACCAAGCTCTCCGCGTCGCTGATGAGTGAGGAGGATATGTACGACCGCACCGTCACCTTCATTGCCCGTCATCCCACGCTGCAGAACTTTGTCACCGTGTTCGATGAGTCCAGCTTCCTGGTGGCTCTGCGCAACACCTTCAGTGTGGCATTGCTGGCAGCCGTGCTGCAGACGGCCATCTGTTCCATCACCGGCTTCGGCCTTGCCAAGGTCAAGTCCAAGTGGGGCAAGGTCGTCATGGGCATTGTGGTGCTGTCCATTCTGATCCCCAACCAGGTCATCCTGATCCCGCTGTATCTGAAGTTCCGTTTCTTTGACATCTTCGGTATCATCGGCCTCTTCACCGAGGGGCGCGGCATCAAGTTGATGAACACGTTGTGGCCGATCATCATCCTGTCCATCACGGGCTACGGCTTCAAGAACGGCTTGTATATCTTCATTATGCGCCAGTTCTATAAGGGCGTGCCGGAAGAACTGGAGGAGGCCGCCGCTATCGACGGCTACGGCACCTTTGCCACCTTCTTCCGCATCATCCTGCCGATGGCCATTCCCACCATGATCACCATCTTCATGTTCGCCTTCTCCTGGCAGTGGACGGATACCTTCTATTCCGGTATCTTCTTCTCCAACTTCAAGGTGTTGGCCAATACGATCTTCACCATGTCGAGTGCCGTGGGCGACGTGGCCGGCTCTGCATACAGCGCCTCCATGTTCCTGCACACCGGCGTGCTCATGGCGATCCTGCCGCTAATCATCATCTACGTTGTGGCACAGCGTTGGATCATCGGCGGTATCGAGCGCAGCGGTCTGGTCGGCTGACGGATCGGGTTTTCACTGTCATCAGGCGGCGGGTGCTTCGGCATCCGCCGCTTGCTCATCTGCCGCCGCGGCAGCCAAGCGGTCGGACGGCAAAAAAACTATGGAAGATAGACAAAAACACAAGAGCGAATTTAGCGAACTCGTCAACCGCCGCCGAAAATTGTGGCATACTGACAAAAAAGGCGTTTGATACCTATTGACATTTCACGGATTGTGCAGTATGATATATACGTTAAGTGCGCTCTCTCTGTCTGCTTGCTCGCTTTTTAGTAGACAAGAACGTATCTGAACAAACATATTAAGGAGGAACAGATGATGAAAAAAGTGTCCAAACTTCTCGCTGTGCTTCTGGCGGTTTGCATGCTGGTTTCTGCCGCGGCTATGACGGTCTCCGCCGATGCCAACAGACCTGCCGCTGCCAACCCGAACAGCAAGTACACGAGACCGCAGATCACTGCGAGCGAAATGACGAAACGTCCGACGATCGACGGTAAACTGGATCCCGCTGAATGGGGCCATGCCACCGAGATCGAATTCACCAAGAAGGCCCTGAAGGCCGGCTCCGGCTGGCTGTGGTCCGCTCCCGATGAGACCGGCCTGCTCTACACCGAGATGCCGGATGACGGCGACGGCAAGGCCTACATCGGCTGGGATAAGGATTACTTCTATTTCGGCCTGGAAGTTGCCGATGCGAAGAACACCAACACCGAAGCACAGGGCACTGACCTGTGGCGCGGCGACTGCATCCAGATCCAGATCGGTGACAACACTGCTGCTGAGCGCTATGAGCTGGGCTTTGCTCTGTCCCAGTTCGGCGGCGAGCGCCGTCTGGGCCATATGTGGTATCCGATCGACATCGACCTGTCCGTCGGCGGCACTGTGGCTATGAACGACAAGTCCAATGGCGACTACTATTTCTTCGTGACCCACACCAAGACCACCACGACTTATGAAGTGGCTCTGAAGTTCAGCTTTGTCGGCGTCAAGGGCGCTGCTCTGAACAAGGTCATCCCGTTCGCTTTCTGCCTGCACCTCTATGCGGCCGATACCTATAACGGCTTCTTCATGGAGTGGGGCGACGGCGTTATCGGCGGCGGTGAAGGCAACATCAAGACGCTGGAAGACGCGGCGTTCGTGACCCTCGGCAAAGAAGGCCCGGCCAACAGCCTTGCCGGCGGTTCCGGTAATACCAATCCTCCCCCCACTACCACCACCAGCAAGACCAACCCCCCCACTACCACCACCAGCAAGACCAACGCCCCCACTACCACCACCAAGGCCGGTGGCAACGATAACACTACCAAGGCCGGAGGCAACAACACCACCAAGGCTCAGGGCGGCAATGATGTGACCACCAAGGCCGGTGACGCGACCACCACGGCTGCCGATGTCGAGACCACCACCGAGCCCACCACCACGACCACCGCTCCTTCCGAGGTCGGTACGCAGTTCTACAATGAAGAGAACGCCGCGGACGTGGAAGATGAGGAGATCCTCACTGCTCTGGCTGCCGATTTCGAGGACATCGACATCGCTGTGAAGTCCGTTGAAGCGGAAGAAGAGAAGTTCGGTCTGTTCGAGTCCGAGACCTTCAAGGGTCTG
>JAZRVU010000088.1:0-28681 GCA_045599305.1 Acutalibacteraceae bacterium
CGGAGAAGTCCGTCGCGGCGCTGAGCGCGGCCATGAACGCATCGTTCATAGCGCTGACGGCATCGGTGATCTGAAGCGGCGTGGCATCCTCGCCGTCCAGGAGCGCTTTGCAGTTTGCGAGCGCGGCGTCCAGAGCATTGCTGGCAGCGGCATCGGTGGTGGCGAAGGGGATGTCTTTGATGCCCTCAAGGAACTCTGCAAGGTCGTCCTTGTCCCACAGAACGATGGACTCTTCCTCGTTCAGATCCTCTTCGTCGATGATGGCGTCGGTCATGCCGGCGGTAAAGGCGTCGAAGAAGACGGTGCCTTCGTACAGGGAGGAGACGTCGAAACTCATCCCGGTGATGCTGCCGGAGACCGCGGCACCTGCCAGATTGAAGGTGACGCTGACGAACTTGGTGCCGCCGGCGGGAAGCGTCACTTCACTGTCGCCGTCGACCGTCTTGACCTTGTAGGACTTGGCGGACGTCTTGACGGAGAAGGAGACGGTGACATCGCTTTCACCGGGGTTGAGCATCTTGACGGTGAGGTAGTTGTAGCGGTTCCAGTTCTGACGGACGCTCTCGTAGGTGAGCACCGGGGACAGAGTGAAATCGTCATTGTAGTCCACACGCAGCGAGGCGGCGCCTTCTGCGAAGATCATGTCGTCGTAGGAATAGGTCGCGCCGTCGGTCACGGTGAAGGACGGGCGGAAGCCGGTGTTCTTCTGTTCCGTGTTGGTGCTGTCATAGACCCAGACGTCCTTATCGCAGGTCATCCAATCCTGTGCGGTGAAGTACTTGATCGCACTGCTGGGGCTCATGGTGGTGTCGGCGATATCCACCGTGCGGAACGGGGAAACGGGGAATCCGATGGAGTTGCAGAGGTTGGCGCCCTGATTGAAGTTATCGAAGGCGTACATCACGTTCTTCGGATCCTTCACACGGTTGTTCCACACCTTGATGGTGTCGTCCTTGTCGGTGTATTCGGCCTGTGCATTGACATAGACGCCGTCGTCGCCGGCAATGGCGAAGCCGTGGATATCATAGGAATAATCGGTGGTCATGAGGAAATCACCGATACGGTCGAAGGTGATGTAGATGGCGCCGTCCTTGATCTCCATGCTCTTGTAGACGGGGGCGGTGTACTCATCTTCGCCGCCGTAGACCATGTTCATCGCGGCCAGCACGAAGCGCTCGGCCACCGGGCCCTTCACACGCGGGTGGATCGGGTCGGAGGAGACGCCGTCGAGCATATGGTCGAGCGGCAGGTCATAGATGGTGACCATGGCGGTGGTGTCGGAGCTGAGTTTCCAGCCCTTTTCCATGTACATGCCCAGATAGCCCAGATGCTGCTGGTTTCTGCTGCCGTTATCGTAGCGATAGGGAGCGACCTGCGCGAAGATCAGCGGCATATCGCCGTCCGGGAAACCGAAGGCTTTGCTCCAGCTGCGCTTGAGCAGATCCAGTTCGATATCATAGATCTCGGAGCGGTTGCTGTTGCTTTCGCCCTGATACCAAAGGGTACCGGCGATGTTCATGCCGGCCAGCGGGCCGACCTTCTGGTTATACATGACCGATTGGCCGCCGGTGCTGGTCGTCCAGTTGGACTTGCTGTAGTAGAGATTGCGATCCTTGAGCGCCTGCTTCACGGCGGCGTCTTCTTCGATCGCATCGCGCGGCAGCCACGTCTCGATGACGGTGGCACCCAGCGAGGTGCTCATGATGCCGACAGGCACGTTCAGTTCCTCCTGCAGCTGCACGGCGAACTGATAAGCCAGCGTGGAAGTTCTGGCCACATGGCCGGGGTTGTTGCCGCGACCCCAGAAAGCACCGGGGATGTCGCGACAGGGATCGATCGGGCATTCCATACCCTGCGGACGGCCGTTCATCAGGAAGAGACGAATGTTCGAACGGTTCGAATCCGCCTGGGCATCCGCCAGGATCTTCGCCACATCCATATCGGAGGAGACGGTCAGTTCCATGTTGGACTGGCCGGCCGAGATCCAGATCTCACCGATGAGGATGTCATCGATGCGGGTAACAATACCCTCATCGCCGCCGACTTTGACTTCGATGGAGTAGGTGTCATAGCCGCCTTCGCGGGCCGCAAAGGAGAGATCCCAACGGCCGCTGTCCGGCACGGTGGTGTCGGCGGTCTCGAGTTCCTCGTCGCCCTTGAGCAGACGGGCGTTGACCGCTTCGCCGACCTTGCCGTAGCCCCACAGATTCATCGGCTTGTTCTGCTGGAACATCATGCCGGTGCTGAACAGGGTGGGCATGGCCGCTTCGTCGGTGGCGTCCACGATCTTCACACTGTTGATCTTGAAGTGGACGGTGTCTTTGAAGCCGGCGGCAAACTTGTTGATGTAGATGCGCATATAGTTGATCTTGGAGTAATCCAGGGTGCCGCCGGTGGCCGTGCACTGCGACAGATAGTACGAATAGTCATGGGTACCTTCCGCCCAGTTGAAGGAGCCGACCAAAGTGGACAGCTCGTTCACATCGCAGGTGCCGGAGCTGGTGAGCTCGATCTGACCGTTGGCCAGCCAGGAGAAGTCGCCGGGATTGCTCTTGTTCTCCGCGGTGATGTTCATGATGACCTTCAGTTTCTTGGGATCGTGCTTGGAGGCGTCGATCGGCTCAAAGCCGGCGGACATCACGAGGCCGGGCGTGGAGGCGCCGTTGGCGGTGAAGGTGCGGTCGCCGGTGAGGGGGATCTCGCCGACGAGATAGGTGGTGTCATAATCGGGAGCGGGGGGCTCTTCGGGGGTGATATCGAAGGTGTCTTTCAGTTCGGCTTCCACCTTATCCGCATCAGCGGTGGGGCAGAGCGTCACGTTCTTGACCTGCATCTTGCAGCCCTGCCAGTTGGAGCCGAAGACCTGGAAGGAGTCTTTGAAATCCGTGCCGATGACCATATCGAAGCGTTTGACCTCCCATTTACCGATCAGCATACCGCCGAGTTCTTTGGCGGTGTTCACGCCGCTGCCGTCGGGATATTTCTGGCCGGTGGAATAGACGATGGAGGAGGTGGCCGCCGAGAAATCATAGGTACCCACACCGATCGACTGGGCGCTGTTGGCACCGGTGCCGGCAATGTTCTGTACCGTGACGAACGCCGTGATCTTGTTGTCCGCGCAGGCATTCTTGAGCGCCTGCTGCGGGGTGAGGGTCATGTAGATGCCGGCGCCGTTGTCGGCGTACTCGAACAGTTTCTTTTCGGCGTTGACACTGCCGTTGCTGCCGGCTTTGTACCCGAGCGGGCCGGTCACGACGGCTTCGCCGGTGGTGAAGTCCACCGAGGCGATATCGGCCATTGCCAGTTCTGCTTCCACCTTATCCGCATCGGCAGTGGGGCAGAGGATCACATTCTTGATCTGCATCTTGCAGCCCTGCCAGTTGGAGCCGAAGACCTGGAAGGAGCCGGAGAAGTCGGTGCCGATGATCATATCGAAGCGCTTGACTTCCCACTTGCCGATCTTCATACTGCCGAGTTCCTTGGCGGTATTTTCGCCGCTGGTGCGGTCGGGATATTTCTGGCCGGTGGAATAGACGATGGAGGAGGTGGACGCCACGAAATCATAGGTGCCCACACCGATCGACTGGGCGCTGTTGGCGCCGGTACCGGCAATGTTCTGCACCGTGATGAACGCCGTCAGTTTGTTGTCCTTGCAGGCGGCGGTGAGCGCCTTCTGCGGGGTGAGGATCATGTAGACACCGGCGCCGTTTTCGGCGTACTCGAACAGCTTCTTTTCGGCGTTGACACCGCCGGTGGAACCGGCTTTGTACTCGAGCGGGCCGGTCACGACAGCCGCGCCGGTGGTGAAATCGACCGAGGCGAGGTTTTCTTCTTCGACAGGCGTCGTGTCGGCCGGGCGGGACAGATCGACGACCTGCACGTTCTGCAGCTTCAGGGTGTAGTCACCGTCGGCGATCTTAAAGCCGGCGTCTTCTTTGCCGCTCAGCTCCAGCCAGAAGAAGGTGAGCGGCGTCGTGTCGCTTGCGGCCACCGCATCGGCCGGCTCGCCTTCAATTTTGAAAGCATCGCTGAATTTCAGTACGACATCGTTCCATTCGCCGGGCTTCAGCGCCTTGCCGCTCACGGTCTTCCAGGTGCTGAAGTTCCAGTTGAGGTTATAGTGGATACCGGCGCCGAGACTCATGCGCTGGCTGGGAGCGCTCAGCAGCATGTCGATATTGCCGGGATCATTGTTGTTCTCCACAAAGACCTTGAACTGAACGGCCAGATTGTTGAAATTCACCGCACTCAGATCCATGGAGAGGTCGTTGGTCCATTTGGACAGCCATGTCTTGCCGTCGACGGTGCTGCCCCAAGGCCACACTGTCTCGCCGGGATAGATGTCATAGAGGGCAAAGTTGTCCATGGAGAGCGGACGCGCTTTGAGCGCCGCTTCCACCTCATCCGCGTCGGCGGTGGGGCAGGCGGTCACTTTCTCGATCCAGATGTGGGTGTCATCGTCTGTGTTGGTGCTGACACCGAAGAGGTAGAGCAGATTGTTGGTCGCCTTGCTGCCGGCAATGTCAAAGCGGATGGTATCCCACTCGCCCTCCTTCAGCACGCCGCCCCAGTTGCTCTGCGGGGTGCCGGCGGCATCGGCGGTGCGATAGTAGGTGGAACCGTTCGCCGCGCCGACAGAGGCGTTATACCCCATGGCGATCATGTCCGAGTTCCACATCTTTTTGATGTAGTACTTCACGAAAACGGTGATCTTGCCGTTGGTGTCCAGAAGGCTCGGATCGAACTTCAGGATCGACATGATCGTTTTGGTGGAGTCGGCCGAGTTATCGAACTTGGCCGCGTAGGCGTCGTTATAGGGGCATTCGGTCACGGGAGCCTGATCCACCGCGGTCACGGTGAGCAGATTGCCCGCGTCCGGCGTGCCCTTTTCGGCGCCGGTGGAAAAATCGACCGAGCCGATCACGGCTGCGGCGCCCGTTTGCAGGGCGATCCCCAGACCGGCGAACATGCCGAGGCACATTGTCAGCGTGAGGATCCACGAAAGCAGTTTTTTCATGTGAACTCTCCTTTTTGTTTTTTTATATTCAGCCGTGATCGCGCCTGCCTGCGCAGGGCTTTGATCCCGGCAAAATACCGTATTCCGTCAGAGCATTTCATGATCAAATGAGGCTATAATGAGGCTATAAAATAATAATACCATGATTCAATTCATATGTCAACCTTTTTTTGGTGACTTTACCATACAAGTAGGATTTTCCCGCCTGCCCGGCCAAAGCGGCGCAAAAAGGAAAAAACCGTAGACTTTTTACCCAAAGCGTGATATGATAAAGGAAATCAAAGGGAGGTGACGGCATGGCGGCAACACGGGTGACGGGCGATACGCCCATTCGCGCACTCAAAGGCGTGGGGCCCAAGCGGGCAGAGCAATTCGAGCGGCTGCACATCGAAACGGTGGCACAGCTGCTGCGGCACTATCCCCGCGACTACGAGGACTGGTCGTCCATCGTGAAGATCGCCGCGGCCGTCCCCGGTGTGCGCTGCTGCGTGCGGGTCACCGCGCTGACCGACGTGCAGCCGCACTATATCCGCCGCGGCATGATGCTTTACAAGTTCACCGTGAGCGACGGGGAGAGCGGGATGCAGGTCACCATCTTCAACAACAAATATGCGGCGGCACGGATAAAGCGCGGGCAGGAATATCTGCTGTACGGCACCGTCACAAACGGATATAACCGATATGAGATGACCTCGCCGCAGATCGCGCTGCCCACAAGCGGCAGCCGCATCCGCCCGATCTACCCGCAGACGGAGGGGCTCACCGCCGCCGTGATCGCCCAGACGGTGGAGACGGCGCTGGCACTGCTTTCGCCGGAATCGCTGACCGACCCGCTGCCTGCCGATATGCGGCAGCAGTACGGTCTGTGCACCGCCGCCTACGCCCTGCGCAACATCCATTTCCCCGAAGACACGGCCGCCATCGGGATCGCCCGGCGGCGGCTGGCGTTCGAGGAACTGCTGATGCTGCAGTTGGGACTGCTGCGCATGAAGGGGCGCGTCCGCGCGGCGGCGGGATTGACGCTCACCTGCGATGCGAGCAGGGAGTTCGCGTCGCTGCTGCCCTTCACTCTCACCGGTGCGCAGCAGCGCGCGGTGGCCGACTGCGTGCGGGATATGCAGCGCGGCACCCCCATGAGCCGGCTGATCCAGGGAGACGTGGGCAGCGGCAAAACGGCGGTGGCGGCCGCGGTGGCGCTTTCGGTGATCCGCAGCGGTGGGCAGGTGGCCATGATGGCTCCCACCGAGATATTGGCCGAGCAGCACGCCCGCTCGCTGGGCAAACTGCTGGCGGCCGCCGGTGTGGAGGTCGGGCTGCTCACCGGCAGTCTTTCCCCCGCCCGCAAGCGGGAGATATATGCACAACTGGAGGCAGGGACACTTCCCTTCGTGGTGGGCACCCACGCGCTGATCTCCGAGGGGGTACGGTTTGCCCGCCTCGGACTGGTCGTCACCGATGAACAGCACCGTTTCGGGGTGGCACAGCGGGCACGGCTGGCCGAAAAGGGGGAAAATCCCCATCTCATGGTCATGTCCGCCACCCCCATCCCCCGCACGCTGGCGCTCATCGTCTACGGCGATCTGGATGTTTCGGTGCTGGACGAACTGCCGCCCGGACGTCAGCCCATCGCTACCTATGCGGTGGACGGCGGCAAGCGGCAGCGCGCCTACGGCTATGTGCGCAAGTTCCTTGACGAGGGGCGGCAGGCCTATGTGGTCTGCCCGCTCGTGGAGGAGGCCGAGGAGAGCGAACTGATCTCCGCCACACAGTATGCCGAAAAACTGGCCGCGGGCGATCTGGCCGGTTACCGGCTGGGACTGCTGCACGGCCGGATGAAAGCGGCCGAAAAAGAGGCGGTGATGACCGCCTTTGCCCGCGGGGAACTGGATGTGCTGGTGGCCACCACCGTGATCGAGGTGGGGGTGGATGTGCCCAACGCCGTCATCATGGTGATCGAAAACGCCGAACGGTTCGGGCTGGCACAGCTGCATCAGCTGCGCGGCCGTGTGGGGCGCGGGCAGTATGCCTCCTCCTGCATCCTCATATCCGATGCGCAGAACGAGGAGGCGCGCCGCCGCCTGTCGGTGATGTGCCGCACCACCGACGGTTTCAAGATCGCGGACGAGGATCTGCAACTGCGCGGGCCGGGCGATTTCTTCGGCGACAGGCAGCACGGTCTGCCCGAACTGCGGGTGGCCGATCTGCTGAACGATACGGCGCTGCTGCACAGTACCCGCGAGGCGGCCGAGCGATTGACGGCGGCCGACCCGACGTTGGCGATGCCGGAGCACGCGGCGCTGGCCGCCGGTGTGGAGCAGTTGTTCGCCCGCGTGGGCGAGGGCGGCTGGAGTTGAGGGGCAGACCGCAGGGCATGTCACCCTGCGGTTCGTTGTTTTGACGCAATTTGTTTACAAAAAAGATACAAGGAACATATTGGATTTTGCGGCAAAACGGTATATAATAAGAATCGTATTGTCATATCGGGTTTCAGAAAGGATCTTTCAGATGCTGCAATTAAAACAGATCACCAAAGTCTATCCCGCGGGCGGCGACAACGTGCGCGCCCTGCGGGGGATCGACCTGCAGTTCCGCGAGAGCGAGTTCGTCTCCATCCTCGGCCCGTCCGGCTGCGGCAAGACGACCATGCTCAACATAATCGGCGGACTCGACCACTACACCAGCGGCGACCTCATCATCAACGGCCGCTCCACCAAGGATTTCAAAGACCGTGACTGGGATGCCTACCGCAACCACTCCATCGGCTTCGTCTTCCAGAGCTATAACCTCATCCCGCACCAGACGGTGCTGCAGAATGTGGAACTGGCGCTGACCCTTTCGGGCGTCTCCAAGGCGGAGCGGCGCCGCCGTGCGCGGCAGGCGCTGGCCGATGTGGGGCTCTCCTCCCAGCTGCACAAGCGCCCCGGCGAGATGTCCGGCGGTCAGATGCAGCGGGTGGCCATCGCCCGTGCCATCGTGAATGATCCCGATATCGTGCTGGCCGACGAGCCCACCGGCGCACTGGATACCGAGACCAGCGTGCAGGTCATGGAGATCTTAAAAGAGATCTCGAAGGATCGACTGGTCATCATGGTCACCCACAACCCCGACCT
Organism: Acutalibacteraceae bacterium; assembly: GCA_045599305.1. Classification (GTDB taxonomy): domain Bacteria; phylum Bacillota; class Clostridia; order Oscillospirales; family Acutalibacteraceae; genus SIG588. The sequence goes on from JAZRVU010000088.1 coordinate 8,128, forward strand.
TGCCGAGCGGTACTCCACCCGCATCATCCGTATGCTGGACGGCGAGATCACCGGCGATTCCATGCCCCTCACCGAGGAGGAACAGACTGCACCGCCAAAGGTCACCACGGCGACCGGCAAACGCAAGCTGCCGTCGATGTCCTTCGCCACGTCATTCGGGCTGTCCCTCAAAAACCTGTTCACCAAAAAGGGGCGTACCACCCTCACCGCCTTTGCCGGCAGTATCGGCATCATCGGCATCGCGCTGATCTCCGCCGTGTCGCAGGGCACCACCAACTATATCGACACCGTGCAGGAGGAGACCCTCTCATCCTATCCGCTCACGCTGGCGGCACAGCACGTGGATATCGGCAGTCTGCTCGCCACCTTCATGGAGAGCGCCAAGTCCACCGGCGACCACGAGCGGGACGCGGTGTATCAAAAGGCGATGATCTATAACCTCATCAATTCGCTCAACTCGCTGGAGGAGAGCAAGAACGATCTGGCCTCTTTCAAAAAGTATCTGGAGGAGCGGCTTGCGGATGAGGAGGACGCCTCCGGCCTGCGTGACGCGCTCAACGGCGTGCAGTATGCCTATGATCTCGACCTGCTCATCTACACCGAAAATGTGGACGGGACGGTGCAGATCTCCGATACCGCGAGCCTGATGCGGGAGATGATCGCCGATTACATGGGCATGAATTTCGCGGCCGGTGCGGAAGGCACCGCCACCTCTTCGCCGATGTCTTCGCTGATGGGCTCCGGCAATGCCGGCGGCAGCAGCCTGTGGCAGGAGATGCTGCCGGGTCTTGCGGGCGAGCCGATCAATGATCTGCTCAAGAACCAGTACGACGTGGTATACGGCCGCTGGCCGGAGGCCTATGACGAGATCGTGTTGGTGCTGGATGAAAACAACGAACTCGACGATATGTCGCTTTACGCGCTGGGGCTCATCCCGAAGTCGGAGATCGACGCCATCATGGAGGCGTCTGTCAACAAGACCACGCTGGATGTCAACGCCAAAAAGTGGAGTTATGAGGAGATCTGCGGCAAGACCTTCCGCACGGTGCAGAACGCCGATTGCTTCGTGAAGGACGATCAGACCGGCATCTACACCGACCTGCGGGAGATCGAGGCCGGTCTGCGCTACCTCTATGACCGCGGGCTGTCGCTCAAGGTGACCGGTGTCATCCGCCCCAACGAGGACGCGCTGGCCGCCATGCTTTCGGGCTCGATCGGCTACACCCACGCGCTGACCGAGCACATCATCACCAAGGCGCACGATTCCGCCGCGGTGCAGGCACAGAAGGCCGATACTGCCGTGGATGTGTTCACCGGCCTGCCTTTCCGCGCGGGTGAGGGGACGCTCACCGCCGAGGACAAGGCGGCCGCTTTCAGGGCGCGGGCGGAGCAGATGACGGCGGCCGAAAAGGCGGCGGCCTATGTGGCCATCGCCAGCATCCCGCCCAAGGAGCAGCTCGACGCCGCCGTGGCGCAGACGCTGGGCAGCATGACCCGTGCCGATATGGAGGCCGCCCTGCTCGGCTCGCTGACAGCGCAGATGGGCGTGGATGCGGCCACGGTGCAGGAGTATCTTGCCGGTATGAGCGATGAAGAGATGGCCGGCCTGATGGAAAAGGGCGTGCGTGAAAAGGTGACCGCCGAATTTGCCGCCGGTGTGCAGGCACAACTGGCCGCCATGAGCGAGGCGCAGCTGGCCGGTGCGCTGGATATGGCGCTGCCGACGTACACGGCGGAACAGGCGGCGGCTTATTATGATACCGTGCTGGAGTTTTCCGATGCCACCTATGAGGAAAATCTGCAAAAACTGGGGTGTGTGGAGTTGAGTGACCCCGCCACCATCAGTCTGTTTGCCTCCTCTTTCGATAACAAGGATATCATCGAAGAGGCCATTGCCGCCTATAACGACGGGGTGGAGGAGCTTTCGCGCATCGCCTATACCGACTATGTGGGGATCATGATGTCCTCCGTTACCACCATCATCGACGCCATCACCTATGTGCTCATCGCCTTTGTGGCCATTTCGCTGGTGGTCTCGGCCATCATGATCGGGGTCATCACCCTCATCTCGGTGCAGGAGCGCACCAAGGAGATCGGTATTCTCCGCGCCATCGGTGCCTCCAAGAAGAACGTCTCCAGTATGTTCAACGCCGAGACCGTCATCATCGGCTTTGCCGCGGGGGCGCTGGGTGTCGTGGTGACCTATCTGCTGTGTATCCCCATCAATCTGCTGCTGCATCATCTGACCGGCATCGGCAACCTCAACGCCGTGCTGGCGCCGGAGGTCGCGGTGGCGCTTATCCTCATCAGCGTGCTGCTCACGCTGGTTGCGGGCATCATCCCCTCCCGCAGTGCCGCCAAGAAAGACCCCGTGGTGGCTCTGCGCACCGAATAAGGAACACGAAAAAAGCACCGCGGCCGTTTCGGCCGCGGTGCTTTTACGCTTTTTAATATTATTTGCGCTGGGTCTGCCGGCCGTGTTCCCACAGACGGGCGGGGGCAAGCGCCTCGCCCAGCGGGACGGTCAGGCGGCCGAGATGGATGGCCGAGGCGGCGTCGGTCAGCGCCAGGATCAGCGCGAAGACGCCCATCAGCTTCGGGAACGAGAAGCCGTATTCCACCATCACGTTGGTGCCGAAGCCGAGGATAAAGGCGATCAGGGTGGTGCCCATCCACCGGCTCTCCCGGCGGGAGGCGAGATTAAAGGCGGTGTGTACCGTGCGAAAGCCCAGAAACAGCATGAGGCACAGCCCCACGATGCCGCCCTCCACCAGCACCTGCAGCACCAGATTGTGCGCATGGGGGGCGTTGATGCCGTTGGCCTCCATCACGCTCCAGGTGTACTGGATGCCGCTGCCGTAGCCGAACAGGGGACGTTTGGCGATCAGCCCCAGGCAGATCTGCCACACGTGCAGCCGCTCCAGACTGGAGGCATCCAGCCGCCCCACCGACATCAGGCGGTTCCACACCGTGTCGGGGATGAGCAGCAGTGCCGAAAACAGCGAGAGCAGGATGGTGACGATGCTGTGCAGATTGGTGATGATGAGCACCAGCGCCACCACCAGCAGGGCGAGATAAGTCCCGCGGGAGAAGGTGAACGCCGCACAGCCGATGGCCGCCAGCAGGCAGAAGCGGCAGAGCGTGCAGCGCCGCTTATCGCTGCCGTGGAAGGCGTAATAGGCCACGAAGGGGACGGCCATCACGAGATATTGCCCCAGAATGTTGGGGTTGCTGAAGGTGGAGGACACCCGCGTGCCCACCACGTCGAGATTGATCTCCATGGGGAAGAAGGAGTAGACGAAGCGGTCGACCGGCTCCCACAGCTGCAGGGGCGTATCGGCGCCGATAAAACGCAGGAAATACTGCACACAGCCGATCAGTCCCACCACGCCCGTCACGAGCGCCAGCGCATACAGGGTCGTGTCCAGACGGGTGCGGTCGGTCACCACCGTGGCCAGTGCCAGATAGGCGCAGTACATGGTGACCCACAACAGCAGGGACTCGCCGCTTGGCAGCGGTGTTTCGGAGAAGAGGACGGTGACCGCCTGATAAATGATGTAGACGAGCAGTGCCTTGCCCGCGGCTCCTACCGAAACGGTGCGCCCCTCCCGCACGGCGGCACGCCACGCCAGCACGACTGCCGCCATTGCCAGCACGGGGGCGAGAAACTCCGAAAAGAGGGGGATGCACAAAACGGGCAGCATGGCCTGCAGCCACGGCTGCGCCAGCGTATTTTTGATCTGCTGTTTTGCCTTTGTAAGCGTCATATGCCCGCCCCCCATCGTCAGATTTTTCCGTATGCACTATATCATGTTTCCCCCTGGTTTGCAACAAAGGTTACAAAACTGTAATCATTTTTATTATATCTAAAGGGGGGCACAGGATACCTTGACAAAGGAAAAATCCTATGATACAGTTACAGATAACGAATGAGCGAAAGCGGGGGCGAAAATGAGAGATCAAAAGCGGAACAAACGCCGCCGTGTGAGTGGTTTGGCGGTGCTGGCCGCCGGTGTATTGCTGCTGGCAGGATGCGCCGCACAGCCGCTTTCACGAAGCGGCATCGCGATGGACACCACCGTGCGGGTGACGCTCTATGACGGGCAGAGCGCGGCGGCGCTCGATGCCTGTTTCGATACCATAAAAAGATATGAAGCGCTCTTCAGCCGCACCGATCCCGACAGCGAGATCGCGGCGCTCAATGCGGCGGGCGGCAGGGAGACCCCGCTTTCGCCCGAAACGCGGGAACTGCTGGAGCAGAGCCTGTATTACGGAGAACTGAGCGGCGGGGCGCTGGACGTCACCATCGCCCCGGCGAGCAGCCTGTGGGATTTTTCCGCCGCCGTGCTGCCGGATGCGGCGGCACTGGCCGAGGCGGTCACCCGGGTGGACTACCGGCAGCTGACCGTGACCGAAACGGGTGCGTGTCTGCCCGCGGGGGCGGCGGTGGATGTGGGCGCCGTGGCCAAGGGCTACACGGCGGACGCGCTCGCCGCACAGCTGCGGGCGGCGGGCGTGACGGGCGCCCTCATCGACCTGGGCGGCAACATCTATGCGCTGGGCGGCAAGGGGAAGGAGCCCTTCACCGTGGGCATCCGCGACCCGCAGGATGCCGAGGCGCTCGCCGCCGTGGTGCGGGTGCGTGACCGCTCGGTGGTCACCTCCGGCATCTACGAGCGGGGCTTCACACAGGACGGTGTGCGCTATCACCACCTGCTCGACCCCGCCACCGGCCGGCCGGTGCAGAACGGACTGGCGTCAGTCACCATCGTGTCGGAACGATCGGTCACGGGGGACGCGCTCTCCACCGCCTGTTTTGTGATGGGACTCGAGCGCGGCATGGCACTGGTGGAGAGTCTGGACGGCGTGGAGGCGCTGTTCATCGGCACCGACGGCACGCTGCACCCCTCGTCGGGGCTGGAATTCGAGGAAAGATGACATCAAAAAAGGCCTTCGCCGCATGGGCGCAGGCCTTTTGACATTCAGATGTTTTTCATCGTCAGGGAAATGCGCTGCTTTTTGAGATCGACGCCCAGCACCTTGACGGTCACCACGTCTCCGACCGAGAGCACCTCGGAGGGATGGCGGATGAACTTGCTGCCGATCTGCGAGATGTGCAGCAGGCCGTCTTGATGCACGCCGATATCCACGAACGCGCCGAAGTCGATGACATTGCGCACGGTGCCTTTGAGCACCATGCCCTCTTTCAGGTCTTTCATATCCATCACATCGGTGCGCAAAAGCGGCGGCGGTAGTTCGTCACGCGGGTCGCGGCCCGGCTTTTGCAGTTCCTTGGGGATATCCCACAGGGTGGGTACGCCCACCTCCAGTTCTTCTGCCAGCGCGGGCAGGGCGTCCTGTGCCGCGGTCAGCGCCGCGGTGCGTCCGGCGGCAAGGTCGGCCGCCGACACACCGAAATGGGTGAGCAGGCGGCGGGCGGCGGGATAGGACTCGGGGTGCACGGCGGTGTTGTCCAGCGGCTCCCTGCCGCCGGGTACCCGCAAAAAGCCCGCGCACTGTTCAAAGGCCTTGGGCCCCAGTTTGGGCACCTTTTTCAGTTGGGCGCGGCTTTCAAAACTGCCGTTTTCCTCCCGCCATGCCACGATGTTGGCGCTCACCGCGGCGGAGAGCCCCGCGATGTGGGAGAGCAGGGAGGGGGAGGCGGTGTTCAGGTCGGCGCCCACGCTGTTCACGCAGTCCTCCACCACGCCGTCCAGCGTTTCCTCCAGCCGCTTTTGCGGCATATCATGCTGATACTGCCCCACGCCGATGGCTTTGGGCTCGATCTTCACCAATTCGGCCAGCGGGTCCTGCAGGCGGCGGGCAATGGACACCGCGCTGCGCAGGGTGAGGTCGAATTCCGGCATCTCCTCGGCGGCCAGCTTGGAGGCGGAATAGACCGACGCGCCCGCCTCGCTGACCACCATGTAGGCCGCGCGGCCGGGCAGATCGGCCAGCACCCCGGCGGTGAAGATCTCGGTCTCCTTGGAGGCGGTGCCGTTGCCGATGGCGATGATCTCGACCCCGTAGCGCTCGATCATGCGGCGCAGCGTGGCACGCGCCTGCTCCTTCTGCGCCTCACTGTGGGTGAGATACAGCACAGAGGTATCCAGCACCTTGCCGGTTTTGTCCACCACCGCCAGTTTGCAGCCGGTGCGGTAGCCGGGGTCCAGCCCGATGGCCACCTTGCCCTTTACCGGCGGCTGCAGCAGCAACTGCCGCAGATTGGTGCCGAACAGTTTGATGGCGGCTTCGGCGGCGGTCTCGGTCAGTTCACGGCGGATCTCCCGCTCGATGGAGGGGAAGATGAGGCGGGCGTAGGCGTCCTCGCAGGCGGCACGCACCGCCTCGCCGCAGGGGGTGGCGGCACTGACGAAAAGCGAGCAGACCGAGCGCAGGCAGCGCTCGTCGTCGGTGACGACCGACACCTTCAGGAATTCTTCCTTTTCGCCGCGATCCAGTGCCAGCACCCGGTGCCCGGCGATCTTGGACACCGGCTCGGTGAAGTGGTAGTAATTTTCGTAAACGCTTTCCTTTTTCTCGTCGGTCGCCTCGGCGGTCACCGCGCCGTACAGGCGGGTGAGGTTGCGCACCCGACGGCGCACATCGGCGTTATCCGAAACGGCTTCGGCCAGAATATCGCCCGCGCCGGCCACCGCGTCTTCGGCAGTCCCTACCCCCTTTTCGGGGTCGATAAAGGGGAGCGCCAGCTCCTGCGGCGTGGCGGTGCCGGCCTGCCCGGCCAGAATGGCGTCGGCCAGCGGCTGCAGCCCCTTTTCCTTGGCCACCGAGGCACGGGTGCGCCGCTTGGGACGGAACGGGCGGTAGATATCCTCGATCTCGGTGAGAATGGCGGCTTTGTCCAGCGCGGCGGCGATCTCGTCGGTCAGTTGTCCCTGCTCGGCGATCAGGGTGCGCACCTCTTCGCGGCGGGTGTCCAGATTGCGCAGATAGGTGAGCCGGTCGGCGATGCGGCGGATCTTCTGATCGTCCATGGTGCCGTGCAGTTCCTTGCGGTAGCGGGCGATGAAGGGGATGGTGTTCCCCTCGTCCAGCAGCCCGATGATGTTTTTGACATACTCCTCGCGGGCGTCACATTCCGCCGCGATGATTTTTACGTGATCCATATGGTATCCTTTCTATTTGAAACTTTCCTGCATGGCGCCGCGGTGGGTGAGGATCCACTTCGCGCGGTCACGCGGGTCACAGCCGCGGCGCTTGGCTACGGCGCCCAGTTCGAGCGGGCAGGGCTCGTATCCGTCGAACCGTACCGACAGAGTGGCGCGGCCGGAGGAGAGCGAGGCCAGCCGTACGGCGTAATCCATCGACGCGGCGACCGGCACCCGTGCCTCCATGGTGAACTGCCCGCCGGCGATCACGGGGGAGTCGTAGGTGCCGCGCATGGCGATGATATCGCCGATGACGCGACCCACCAGCCCCTCGTCGGCCGAAACACGCCACCGCTGCATCGGCTCGAGCAGGGTGGTGCCGGTCTCCTGCAGGCCGTGGATGAGCGCCAGCGGGGTGGCGAGGAAAAAGTCGAGCGGGTGGGTGTGCTGGATATGGTGGCCGCCCCCCACCAGCGTCACCTTCAGGTCGGTGACCTCCCAGTTGTAGAGCCCCTGCTTGAGGGCGCGGGGCAGTTCGGTCTCGATATGGGTCTGGTATTTATAAAAGATCTGTTTGGGCGGCACCACCGATTCGAAGCGGTATCCTTCGCCGCGTGCCAGCGGCTCGATCTTCAGGTCGATGACCGCCCAGCAGGGCTTGGGCATGGTGTAGGCCTCGTGCCCGATGCCGGTCTTCAGCGGCGTCTCCTTGTAGATGACCGACGGGGCAGAGAAGGTGACTGCCAGCCCGTAGCGCTCCCGTGCCAGCGCCGCCAGGATCTCGAGCTGCACCGTGCCGGTGATGCAGACGGTGATCTCTTTTTCCTCCTGATTGTATTCCACGTTCAGATGCGGGTCTTCGGCCGCCAGTTCGCGGAAAGCGGCCAGCACCTCCGGTGTGGCGGGCAGCACCCGCACCTGCAAAAGCGGCACCGACAGCGGATAGTGCCACAACTCGGCCGTTTCGCCCAGAATGTCCGACACCCGTGCATTGGAGAGCCCGCAGAGCGCCACCACATCGCCGCGTCCCGCTTCGCCGGTGTCGGTGAAGCGTTCGCCGTCGTAGCGGCGGATCTGGGTGATCTTGGGCAGCGGCGTGCCGTCCTCTTCGCCGGCACCGTCCGCCCGGGTGAGCTTCACGCTGTCGCGGTTGTGCAGGGTGCCGCCGAACAGGCGCACATGGGCGATGCGCCCCATGGTCTTGTCGTGGGTGATGCGGTAGACCACGCCGGAAAGGGCGTCGGGGTCTTTCACATTGTTTTTGATGGGGCGGCCGTAGGTGGTGAGCACCCGCAAAAGGTCATCCGTCCCCAGCGAATAGATGCCGCTGCCGAACAAAAGCGGGCAGAGTTCGCCCTGCTCGATGCGCCCGGCCAGCGCGTCGGTCACCTCTGCCTCGCCCAGCGTCTCGCCCGCGAGATACCGCTCCAGCAGGGCATCGCCGCTTTCGGCGGCGGCCTCCTGCAGGGCGGCATCCGAAAAGCGCAGCGGCTCGACCGCCGCGTCACGGTCGCCCTCGTGCAGCACCCGGTTGAAGGGGAGCAGAGCAGGGGCGAACTTTTCGCGGATCTGCTCCACGACCGCGGCGGCGTTGCTGCCCACACGGTCGATCTTGTTGATGAAGAACACCACATTGGTGTGGGTGGCGCGCAGGGCTTCGAACAACAGCTCCGTCTGCGCCTGCACCCCCTCCACGGCCGAAATCACCAGCACCGCGGTGTCCAGCACCGACAGCGCCCGTTCCACCTCGGCGGCAAAATCCATGTGGCCGGGGGTGTCGATCACGTTCAGCCGCACATCCCCCTGCACCAGCGAGACCGAGGCGGCTTTTACGGAAATACCGCGTTCCCGTTCCACCGCCATGGTGTCGGTGTGCGCGGTGCCGTCGTCCACCGTACCGGCCTGCCGCAGGGCACCGGCCGCCAACAGCAGCTGCTCGGTCAGGGTGGTTTTGCCCGCGTCCACGTGCGCCACCAGTCCCACATTCACGATGCGCATGAAAGCCGCCTCCTTTCCGTTTTTTCTCATTATACTAAATTCCCGCCCCAAAGGCAAGCCTGCGCCCGGCACTTTTTTTGCAAAATCGTTGACAAACCCCGACAAAAATCGTATACTGAATGTATGTACTACATAAAAGGAGAGGTCAACATGAAAATCTGCCCGAACTGCCATAACCAAATGGACGATAACGCCATCTGCTGCTCTGCGTGCGGCACGCGTCTGGACGGCCAACCGGTCTATCAGCCTGTGGCGCCGGTGTATGACCCCTATGATCATACGGCAGAGTTCGATCCGAAGGATATCTCCGATAACAAGGTCATCTGCATGCTGGTGTATCTGGCAAGCTTTATCGGCATCATCATCGCGCTGCTGGCTGCCAACACCTCCCCCTATGCCGCGTTCCATGTGCGTCAGGCACTGAAGATCGCGGTGGTGGAGTTGTTGCTGGGTATCGTCACGGCACTGCTTTTCTGGACGATCATCGTGCCCATCGCCGCCGCGATCGCGTTCATCGTGCTGGCTGTGGTGGAGATCATCTGCTTCTTCCAGGTCTGCGCAGGCAAGGCAAAGGAGCCGGCCATCATCAACAAGTTAAATTTCCTTAAGTAAGTTTTGCCGAAGATCACCCGCCGGAAAGTTCCTTTTCCGGCGGGATGTTTTTGCGGTTTTTGAAAAAGAACAGGAGAATGCGGTGTGACTTCCATTGTGCGGCGGCCGTCGGCGCGCCGGCAGGACAGGGACATGACCACCGGCAGCATCGCCGGTAATCTGATCGTGTTTGCCCTGCCGCTTCTGGCGGGCAATCTGTTCCAGCAATTTTATAACATGGTGGACACCTGGGTGATCGGGCAGACGCGTGAGAACAGCGCCTATGCGGCGGTGGGCAGCGTGGGCCCCATCATCAATATCCTCATCGGCTTCTTTTCGGGGCTGGCCACCGGTGCGGGCGTGGTGATCTCGCAGTACTACGGTGCCAAAAACGACGAAAAGGTGCACGATGCGGTGCACGCCTCCATGGCGCTGACCTTGATGCTCGGGGTGCTGTTCACGGTGCTCGGTGTGGCCATGACGCCGCTGATGCTGCAGCTGATGCTGCGCTCGGACGGGGACGCGGTCTCCCTCTATCCCTTTGCCAAATCCTATCTCACCATCTATTTCGCAGGTGTGATGGGGCAGATGGTCTATAATATGGGCGCCGGCATCCTGCGGGCGGTGGGCGATTCCCAGCGGCCGTTCTATTTTCTGGTGGTCTCCGCCGTGGTGAACACGGTGCTGGATCTGGTGTTCGTGTTCCGGTTTCACATGGGCGTGGCGGGTGTGGCCTATGCCACCGTGCTTGCCCAATGGGCGGCCGCCGTTATGACGGTATGGGTGCTGCTGCGCACCCCTTCCTGCGTGCGGCTGCGGGTGCGGGATATCCGCCCGCACTGGCATATGCTCAAAAAGATCGTGAAGATCGGCATTCCCGCCGCGGTGCAGATGGCCATCACCGCCTTTTCCAATGTGTTCGTGCAGTCCTACATCGCCCACGTGAATGTGGATCAGACCTACTGTCTGGGCGGGTGGACGACCTATTCCAAGGTGGATCAGTTCATCTTCCTGCCGATGCAGTCGCTCTCCATGGCGGTCACCACCTTTGTGGGGCAGAATCTGGGCATCGGTGATGTGCGGCGCGCCAAGCGCGGCACCTATATCGGCTACGGCATGGCCACCGGCGTGACGGTGCTGCTGATCGTGTCGATCATGGCCTTTGCCCCCGGACTGGCGGCACTCTTCAACGGCGACCCGAATGTGGTGAAATACGCCACCCTGCTGCTGCGGCATCTGACACCGTTTTATGTGCTGTGCTGCGCCAATCAGATCTTTGCCGGCTCGCTGCGCGGCGCGGGCAACAGCCGCGCCCCCATGATCATCATGCTCTGTGCCTTCGTGGGCTTCCGTCAGGTCTATCTCTACATCGTGTCCAACTTCATTTCCAATGAGATCCTGCCGGTGGCCATGGGCTATCCGGCCGGATGGTTCGTCTGCTGCGTGTCCATGCTGCTCTACTATCGGTTTTACAAATTCGATGACCGGCTGGTGGATGCGGAATAAACGAGAAAGAAATAAAAGAAAGCCGCCCGATGTGCTCTGTGGCACATCGGGTGGCTTGTTATTATGATTTTCTCTTTAAGGGAGTGTGCTATTTACGCAGCCGGGAACTCCGTGATTTTCTTTGCGTAGAGTTGCAGGATCAGGCGGGCATCAGTAGAATCGATCTTGCCGTCGGCGTTCACGTCGGCCACGGAGAGATCCAGATCGCCTTCGCCGATCTTCTTCGCGTAGTACTGCAGGATCATGCGGGCATCGGTGGAATCGACCTTCTCGTCACCGTTGACGTCGCCGAGCAGACCGTCCTTGACATCCGCGTGGATGAAGGCATAGTCGATGGTCATTACGGAAGCCTCATCGACCGAGATGGCACCGCGGTCGCACAGGCACATGAAGGAGAGATTGGTGATCTCCACGCCTTCCTCTTGTATATTCTCCGGCAGAAGTCCCGCTTCGCCGGAGGCCACGACCTCGCCCTCGTCATCGTACAGGGTGACGGTGCAGGTCTTGGCGGTTTCGTCCGTCATGTCGATATCCACGGTCACACGGTACCAGTCGCCGATGGCGTAATCGGCCAGCTTCACTTCGGAGCCGTCCGGCCCGATGACGTTCACGCTGCCGTCCGCGCAGAAGACGACGGGGCTCAGCGTGGTGCCTTCGCTGGTGGTCAGCACCGGCATGAAGCGGGCGGTCTCGGAGAGCTTATCCATGCGCACCCGCGTGACCAGGTGATACCTGGAGGTGTCGGTGCCGCCCGTCAGGGTGCGGCCGCTGTTGGTGAATCCGCCGTTGGTGCCCGCACCGGTGATGGTGACGGCGCTGGCGGTGGCCGCATTCAACGTGGCATAGCCGCTCTTGAAGGTGGCGGTGGTGATGCCGGAGGAGGCCTTTGCGAAGGTGGGATTCACATACGGATCGGTGAACGCTTCGGCGAAGATCACATCGCGCACATCGGTGGTGTCCACCCGGCTCTGCGGCATATCCCAGCGCAGGGAACGGTACATCATGTCGGTGAATTCGGCGACCTCGTTGGCGCCGTAGGGCATCTTGTTGTAGAAGCCGCTGATGAGATGGATGCGATCCGGATGCTCAACGGCCAGCTTCACCGTGTTCGGGCGCTTGAGATAGGGTGCCCACACGTTGATGGTGCCCTTATCCGAGACCAGTGCAAAGTTGGTGTCGGTGGTGAAATAGTTCAGGCCGTTGATGTTCAGCGTGCCGTTCTGCACATTGACGCACCAGGTGGGGTTGGCCCAGAAGAGGCAGCCGGTCACATTGACGGTGCCGGTGAATTCCTCGCCGAGCTGGATGTGATACATCGGCTTGAGCAGGGCATCACCGAGCTTGAAGTTGTAGGCGACCATCTGCAGGTTCAGCACGTCGACCGATTCGGCCTGCTGCACATCGAGGCAGACGGTGGTGTAGTCCATGGCGCAGCCGATCACGCGTGCGGTGGCGGCGCCGTCTTCCTCGCCCACGAACTGGATGCCGGCGTAGCCGCCGTAGTTGAAGCAGTCGTAGAGAAGTTCGTTCTTCGCGTTGCCCACCACATACATCGGGGCGTTGTTCTGCAGCTGCTTGTACATGTCGATCTCAAAGCTGGCGGCAGAGCAGGTGGCAGTCAGCGAACTGATGTTGATATGGCAGTTGCGCAGGATACCGTTTTCGCTGCCGCCGCCCACCGCGATGAAGTTGTGATAGGGGCAGCCGCCCAGGAACTCCACATAGTGGTTGTCGCAGCGGTAGGTCATGAGGTCCACGCCGTCCCACGAGTTGCTCAGCGCCACGTTGATGATGTAGATATCCTTGCCGCGGCCCTGAATGGTGTAGGGATAGGGGGTGAACTGCTGCTTGGTGCGGTAGGCATCGTTGTTGGCCTGTTCGGGATAGTTGATGTCGATGCCGCGCATACCGCTGCTCTCTTCCATGATGATGGCGGGCTCGGTCTTGCCGTCGGCATAGATCTTCAGTGCGGTGCTGTTCGTCAGATAGTGGTGAGGCACATCCACCGCACCGCGCAGCTCCACGCCGGTGGGCACGGTGATCTGATTGTTGAGGCGATAGGCGCCGGGGATGAGGTAGACGATACCGCCGCCGGCAGTCTTCGCCGCATCCAGCTTCGCCTGCAGGGCGGCAGTCACATCGGTCGCACCGGTGTTGTCCAGATCCTGCACAAGGAAGACCTTATCGGAAGCCACATGGCGCTCCTGCGCCATGGCCTCTTCGTCGGTGTACTCCGGCACGGCGGGTACCTCGGCCACGGCGGAATTGTTGGTGACGGGGCAGAAGCCCTCGTTCTCCACCGTGATCTTCTTGCCCTTCTGATCGGTGCAGCCCATGATGTTGGCGGCAAGGGTGCCGTTTTCCAGATAGACCTGCGGCGCTTCGGACTCGAATTTCGTGTTGATGAGGTTGTACCAGCCGTAGGAGGCGTTCACTTCGCCGGAACGGATGGTGGAGGAAAGGATCTGCACCATGGTGCCCTGCTGGTTGCGCACGGCATAGTTCTCGGCGTCGATATCGCAGTTGATGAGATGGAGGATGGCGTCACTCGAGGTGTCGGGCGTCGCGGTCTCGCCCAGCCACACGCCGGTGCCGCAGCCTTCAAAGGTGGAATTGGCGATCATTTCGCCGCAGGTGGTGACCGCCATGACATACAGGCCGGTCTGGCAGTTCTTGAAATGCAGGTTCAGGCACTGGCCGTTCGGGCTGCCGGCGGAGGTGGTCTTGAACGCCAGACCGGTGGCGTAGCCTTCCACGTTCAGGAAGGTCATGTACGACCAGTCGATACGCGCCATGGCGGCGCCGGTGGCGTTGTAGTAGAGATAGTTGCGCAGCGCCTGCTGATCCTCTTCGGAGGTCGGGGCGCCTTCCAGACCGGAGTTGATCCAGTAATCCGGTGCGAAATTGACATTTTCGAAACGGCCGATATCAATGATGCAGTCGAGATCCATGCCCGTCGAAAGGGGCGTGCCGTAGACCTCGGTCACATTGGGACAGTTGGCGAAAGTGGGACCGTGGCGCAGCGCGGTGTAGGAGTTGACGAAGGTGAGGCGCCGCGCGATGGTGTAGCCGCCGAGTCCCACCGTGGGGGTGTAGGGCGTGGGATTGGTGAAGGTCTGCTCCGGATACCAGAAGGTCATGTACTGGATGGAGGACTTGCCGGACAGCGTGACACAGGGGGTGCCGCTCACGCTGTTCTTGCCGGCGTAGATATCCAAAATGGTGCCGCTGACGGGGGAGCCGTCCGGTGCTTTCCAGTCGCCGTAGACGGTGACGCCGCTCTTGATCTCAAATTCCGAGCGGCAGGACCAGTGACCGGCGGGAATATACAGCGCACCGCCGCCGGCGGCCGACAGGCCGTCGATCAGGCTCTGGATGATGGGGGCATAGTCGTCTTTGCCGAGGCACTGCTTGACTTTGGTCTCATCCTTGTGCTCTTCGACATACTCGGCCAGGTCATAGCCGGCCACGATGGTCTCGCCCACGTCATAGCCGTCGGGCGTATCCACCACACGCCACTCGGGTTCATCCGGCGTGAAGGTACCGTCGCCGACGGGATCCTCGTCCGTGGAGGGTGCCTGCTTGGTGAGATCGACCAGGCGGACGTTGCAGATCTTCATATCAAAGGATTTGCCGGTGTAGTTGGCGATGCTGAAATAGATACGCAGATAGTTCCATTTCGTGATATCGATGTCGCCGCCGGTGGTTATATTGAAGCTGGACAGATCCATCGTGTATCGCTTCCATTTGCCGAAATCGAACTTGACAAGGCTGCCGGCAGTGCCCATCAGTTCGTTCTTGTCGCAGGTGCCGGAACTGGTCATCTCGACCTGCCCGTCATAGCCGCCGCGGAAGCAGGAGGCCAGCGCGGGGTCACCGGTGACGTAGGCATCAAGCTGGATGGCCAGTTTGCCCGACTCGATGATGGTTTTGCCGCCGTTGAGCTGGTGGCAGCCGTACTGGGACAGATCGATCGGGTCGAAGGTCTGCCCGATGGACATACTGCTTGTGCCGCTGGCATTGATGCGGTATCCCAGCTCCTGCAGCACATATCCGCCGTAGGTCTCACCGGCGGATACGATAGGCATGGTGGGGAGCAGCAGACACAGGCAAAGGAGAATGGCAATAAGTTTTTTCATGTCTTTCTCTCCTTATAAATAATGTACAAGGCAATTATATCATAATTTTATCAATTTGCAACAACCTTTTTGGTTGCACCGCAGGAAAAAATATGTTAAAATGGCGTATACCTGCATTGAGGGGAGTGCTTTTTGTGAGATTTTATGAAAATCCTGAAAAAACCAGCGAAAATCGCCTGCCGCCGCGGTGCTATTACATCCCGCAGAACGCGGGCGCCCATATCCCGCTGAACGGTACCTGGCGCTTTAAATACTACGCCCGCGATATCGACGTCGAGCAGACGATCACCGACTGGGACACCATCCCCGTGCCCTCCTGCTGGCAGTGCCACGGTTATGAAGAGCCTAACTACACCAATATCGAATATCCGTTCCCCGTCGATCCGCCCTATGTGCCCAACGACAACCCCTGCGGGGTGTATGAGCGGGAATTCACGGTGGCCGATCCCGTCCGCCGCACCTATCTGGTGCTGGAGGGGGTGGCCTCCTGCGGGTCGGTCTATGTCAACGGGCGGTATGTCGGCTTCACCACCGGCAACCACCTGCAGGCGGAATTCGACCTGACCGACTATGTGACGGCGGGAGAGAACACCCTGCGCATCGAGGTGCGCAAGTGGTCGGTGGGCAGTTATCTGGAGGATCAAGACTGCTTCCGCTTCAACGGCCTGTTCCGCGATGTTTATCTGCTCTCCCGTCCCGAGGGGCACCTTACGGATATCGACATCCGCACGGCGGGGGACGAGGTGACGGCGCGCTTCGATGGCACTGCCGCCGTCACCCTTTCGGACGGTGACCGGGTACTGGCGCGCCGCGAGGCGACGGGCGAGGTTACCTTTCATGTGGACAGCCCCCGCCGCTGGAACGCCGAGCAGCCCTATCTCTACACCCTCACCTTCGAACGGCTGGGCGAGGTCATCGTGCAGAAAGTGGGCTTTCGGGACATCGCCGTTTCGGACAAATACGAGCTGCTCATCAACGGCACGCCGGTGAAGCTGCAGGGGGTCAACCACCACGACACCCACCCCGAAAACGGCTGGTGTCAGACGCCGGACGATCTGCGCCGCGATCTGACGCTCATGAAGAGCCTGCACATCAACACGGTGCGCACCTCCCACTACCCGCCGTCTCCCTGCTTCCTCGAAATGTGCGATGAACTGGGCATTTATGTGGTGCTGGAGACCGATTTGGAAAGCCACGGCTTCGTCTGCCGTGAAGCCGGTCATTTCTCCGACTATGACGTGTGGAACGAGGAGGCGTGGCCCTGCCAGCGCCCCGAGTGGCGGCATGAGTTCGTAGAGCGGATGCAGCGGGCGGTGGAACGGGACAAAAACCATCCCGCCATCATCATGTGGTCGACCGGCAACGAGAGCGGGCACGGCAAAAACCATGTGGCCATGAGCGACTGGGCGCGTGCCCGCGGGGACGGCCGCCTGATCCACTGTGAGGATGCCGCCCGTTTGTCGGACAATCCCGCCTATAAAGACGCGTGCTATGACGCGGACGTCTTTTCCCGGATGTACTATTCCGTGGAGGACTGCCGCCGCTACTGCGAGGATGACAGCCGCCGTCAGCCGCTCTTTTTGTGCGAATATTCCCACTCCATGGGTAACGGCCCCGGGGATGTGTGGGACTACTGGCAGGTGGCGGACGCCTACCCGAAATTCATCGGCGGCTGCATCTGGGAATGGGCCGACCACACCGTGGTGCAGGACGGCATCGAAAAATACGGCGGCGACTGGGCGAGCGAGCGGGTGAACAGCGGTAACTTCTGCTGTGACGGCATGGTGCTGCCCGACCGCTCGCTGAAGGCCGGCTCCCGCGAGATCGCCGCTGCCTATCAGCCGGTGCGGGTCACATGGGAGGACGGGCAGCTGCGCGTCTTCAACCGCATGGCTTTCACCGATCTTTCCGCTTTCACCCTGCGCTGGCAGTTGACGGCGGACGGGCAGACGCTGTCGGTCGGCGAAACGCATCCGGACGTGCAGCCGCGGCAGACGGCGCTGCTGCCGCTTTCGGCGGATCTGCCGGCACGCTGCCGACTGGGCTGCTTTGTCAACTGGCAGTTGACGGATGAAAACGGTAATGAGCAGGCGGCCGGTCAGGTCGTACTGCCGGTGGCGACGGAGCCGCTGCCCGCTCTGCCGGCGCCGAGCGCTGAACTCTCGGAGGACGAGCGGTATATCACCGCGCGGGGCGCCCGCTTCTGCTACACCGTGTCGAAGCACGAGGGCACCGTGGTCTCCGCGGTGGTGGACGGCCGCGAACGGCTGGCATCTCCCATGCGGCTGACCGCTTTCCGCGCCCCCATCGACAACGAGATGCATCTGCGCCCGCGCTGGCTGCTGAAATACGGCGGCAACGCGGAAAATCTGGATCAGATGTTCACGAATGTGCGCGACTGCGCCATCGCGGACGGCCGCGTGGTGGCACATGGCGTGCTGGCGGGCGTGGCACGCACCCCCTTCCTCACTTTCACGGCATTCATCGCCTTCGCGGCGGACGGCACGGTCGAATTCACGGTCGAGGCGGCCGTGCGGGACACCTGCGAATGGCTGCCCCGCTTCGGCTATGAGTGCACGCTCACCACGCCGGATGCGGCCTTCCGCTATTTCGGCATGGGGCCGGGCGAGACCTATACTGACCTGCACCACTACGCCGCCTACGGTCTGTGGGAGTCCGCCGCCTCGCGGGAATATGTTCCCTATCTGCGCCCGCAGGAGCACGGCAATCACTTCGGTGTGCGGCTGCTGGAGGTGGAGGGGCTGCGCTTTGCGGCGGATGTGCCCTTTGAGTGCAGCGTGTCGCAGTACGCCCCCGAAACGGTGGCCGCGACCCGTCACCGCGCCGAGCTGCGTCCGAGCGGCGTGACCCACCTGCGCATCGACTATAAGGACAGCGGCGTGGGCTCCCATTCCTGCGGGCCGACGCTGCTGCCGGCCTATCGGTTCGATGATAAGCAGTTCACCTTCCGCTTTCGGATGTCGCTGTTATGAGGACATATCCGGGATTTGTGCCGGTGGCCGAGGGACTCTTTCGCGTCCCCGCCGCCGAAGGACCGCTTTCGGCGGACGTGGGGCTGGTGGAGACCGCGGACGGCTTTTGGCTCTATGACGTGGGGCAGAGCCCGGCGGCCTGTGCGGCGATCGCCGCCCTGCCGGGGCGCCGGACGGCGGTGATCTCCCACTTTCACCCCGACCACGCGGGCAACCTGCCGCAGGTGGCGGCAGAGCGCGTTTTTGTGGGGGCCAACACCTTCCGCTACACCGGGCAGGGGGAGATCGTGTCGCAGCCGCTCATTTTTAAGGAGGGCGGGCGCACCCTGCACCTGTTCTTGCTGCCCTCCTCCCATGCCAAAGGCTCGCTCGGGCTGGAGGTGGACGGCCGCTGGGTCTTCGTGGGGGACGGGATCTACGGCACCCGCCGGGACGGCCGCCTCGCGTTCAATGCCCAACTGCTGTATGAGCAGATCCGCCTTTTGCGGGGGCTCGACGCCGTGTATTGTCTGCAAAGCCACGCCGAGCCGTTCGTGGTGGAAAAGGCCGCGGTGCTGGAGCGGCTGGAACGTCTTCTGGCTCTGCGGCGGCAGAATGAGCCGTATATTTTCCCCGAAATGTAAAAAAACCGTGTGCACATGATGTGCACACGGTTTTTTGCACCTTTATTTCAAGAAACTGGCCAGCCCCACGATGAGCGGCATGGACAGGATGGAGAGCAGGGTGGAGACCACCACGAGGTTGACCGACAGTTCGGCGTCCTGTTCGTATTTGGTGGCCAGCATGGTGGTGGCGGTGGCCACCGGAGCGCTGGCGCCGATCACGGCGGAGACCAGCACGGTGCCGCGCACGCCGCAGAGATACAGCGCCCCGAGCACGAGCAGGGGGATGGCGATCAGCCGCAGGGCGATGACGAGATAGGAGGAGCGGTCACGCAGTGCCCGCTTGATGTCCGCCCCTGCCAGATAGAAGCCGATGATGAGCATGGGGATCGGGGTGTTCAGATTGGCGATGTGGCCGATGGGGGCGGCGAGGATCTCCGGCAGGGTGATACCGGCCAAAAACAGCGCCAGACCGCAGACCACGCCGATCACACCGGGGTTGACGAACACCTTGCGCAGCGACAGGTGCTCGCGGCCGCCCATCAGCACCACGCCGTAGGTCCACATCACGATGTTGAACACCGCCACATAGACGGCGCCGTAGAACACGCCGTCATCCCCCAGCAGGGCCTGCTGCAGCGGCAGTGCCATGTAGCCCGCGTTGGAGAACACGATGCCGAAGCGCAGCACACTGCGGCGCGCGGCCTCTTTGTCCCGCACGATCAGGTGCGCCAGCGCGATGCCCAGCAGGTGGGTGCCCACCGCCGCCAGGAATGCGATGCCCAGACCGCGCAGCATGGACGCCGAGACCGGCCGCTGAAAGGAACGGATGATGACACAGGGGGTGGAGAAGATGAGCACAACATCCGCCATGCTGCGGACAGCCTCTTTTGAGAGCAGCTTTGTCTTGCCGCAGATCAGCCCCACGCCGATGATTAAGAACAGCACCGCCACCTGCGTGCCGACGGTGAGAAAATTTTCGATCATGTTTATGGCCAGTCCTTTATCTTGAATTATTTATCGCCTGTGCGCGCGGATCACAAGGATACGTACACATCTTTTTCCAGTTGACAGGCAGATCGGTTGCCTGCTCCGCCGTCATAGCGGGAATTCTTCATCATGACCGCCGTTATGCGGTTTTGGGGGTCGACCCAGAAATGGGTGCCGTATGCACCGCTCCAGCCGAAGCTGCCGACCTCCAGCCCGTGCGGGTAGCTGTCGGATACGATGATCCGCACGCCGAGCCCCCACTTTTCACACCAGTTTTCGATGTTTGCGGGTGTGTGCGGCGATGACATCAGGCGCACGGCATTCGGGGATATGATCTGCCGGCCGGCAGACGTTTTCCCGCCCGCGCACAGCATATCGGCAAATTTTATGTAGTCATCCGCAGTGGTGATGAGGCCTGCGCCGGCAGGCATTCTTTTGGGCGGATACCCCTCAAACACACAGCCTGCCGAAGTTGCCGCAATTTCACTTTTGCCGGATTCGGAACGTTTATGCATGGGGACCGTGCGGCTCCATTGCTCGTCTGTCGGAGAAAAAGTCGTGTTTGTCATTTCCAAAGGGGTAAAAATGTTCTCCTGCAGATATTCGTCAAAGCGGCGATCCGTGAT